>CAZNQN010000287.1:0-3859 GCA_964574925.1 uncultured Phycisphaeraceae bacterium
CCCATTGTATCATATTGGCCAGCACGGATCGCATGTCGGCGAGGATAGCGGCCTGCTGGGGGTCGATCTGGGCCGCTTTTTCCGGGTCGGCGTCGCGTGCCCACGCCCGCAGGGCGTCGGCGGCGGCGACCATGTCCCGCCGCACCAGCTTCGTGAGCGGATCGACGATCCCCTTCTGAATCCTCTGTTCTTCGTCGGCGGTGTTGAGCCGGTTGATCCGCAACTCGGCCAGATGACGCTCGAACTGCTGGCGGATGACGTTGACGGAGCCGTTGATCGAGCGTTGCCGCCGTTCCAACGGCGTCAGTTCCGCCGCCAGGGCTTCAGGATCGCCGCCGCGTTGATATTTCCCCAGCAGCGTCAGCAGCTTCCCGCGGAGCTGTTCCTGCTCGTCCACCAGTCGTTCGAACGTCTGGCGGTATTGTTGCTCCCGCCGGGCGAGTTCCGCCAGGAATTCCTCCCGCGTCACCACCCGCAGCGAGACTTCCGGCGTCTGGGTGACGTTGGGACCTGAGACGTCGTCGAAGTCGCTCGCCCGCGCGGACAGCGTCAACACCTCCCCGGGGGCGACCGACTGTTCCGCCACCGGCCAGGAAAGACTGGCGCTGAGCGTTTTCATACCGGCGCGGAACTCCGGCAGCGAAAGACGTCCCTCGACTTCCTCCTCGCGGGAGATGCGGTACACGACCTCCGCCTGCGCCAGACCGTATTCGTCGGAGAATTCCAGTTCCATCGGCAGCACAGCCTGGGGGGTGATCATGTCGCCCACGCCGGGCAGCAGCAGCCTCGCCTTGGGCGCTTCGTCCTTGACCACCCGCAGCGAGAAGCGCACCGGCCGGCGGTTCTCCAGGTTCACGCGGTCCACCAGCGCGAAGTGATAGGTGTGCGTTTCCATGGGCCGGACCGTGGCGCGGACCCGGTCTTCCTGCACCTCGGCGTCGGCGACGCGATCCCGCCCGGCCATCAACACCGCCTGGGCGATCGGTTTGTTCGTGTGCGCTTCGAGGTGCACCGTGCTGCCGGGAAGCACCCGTGCCGCCCGTTGACCGTCGCCCAAAAGGATGGGATCGAGATGCGTGTAGGCGGGCGGTTCGATCCGCATGGCCGTTTCCACCACCCGCGGTCGTTCCAGCAGTCTCGCCCGGAAAAGATCGGTCCGGTCGTCGCCTCCCCGCAGGTGGAACGTGAAGTCCTCCTGGGCGTTCTTGAAGGTGTAGCGATAGCGGTAGTTGCCGGGGCTGCCGACGGTCACCATGGACTCGCGTCCGCGTCGCCCGGAGGTCGTTTCGAAGAGGATTTCGACCTCGCGCGGCTGGACGCCGCGGGCATAGGCCTCGATCACCAGATCGTCCCCCCGCGCCCCGATGATCTCGTCGCCCTCGCAGTCCACGACCAGATGCGTCCGCTTGGGCCAGGGCACCTCCTGAAGCAGCACGTTGCGGGAGAACCACAGTCCCACGAGGTCGCCGCCGCCGTAGACCATCGCGGCCGCGACGGCCAGCAAGCCGATCAGCGCCGCGCCCGCCCGCTTCGCCCGCCCGGTGTCGATCACGCCGCCGACATCGATGCGGTCGAGGGCGTCGACGGCCCGCCGCACGACCTGGGCCGCCAGCTCCCGGGAGTTGCTTTCCGGCGGTCCGATTTCCCCGGACGCGAAGCGAACCGCCGAGATCAGCCGCGAGCCCAGGGTCGGATGATGCCGCTCGATCAGATTGGCCGCCTCCGCCGGGCCGAACCGGCGGCGCAGCGGTTGGATGAGATATTTGCGGAGGATCCAGATCCACCCCGCCAGCAGGGCGATCATCATGGCCGCGCGGATGCTCCATCGCACCCCGCGCGTGAAGTAGTCGATGCAGAACTCGACGAGGCAGCCGGCAAGCAGGAACGCCAACCCCCGCGCCAGTCCCTCCATCAGGACGCACGCCCGCACGCGCCGCATCAACCGGCGGAGGCGATCCGTCACCCGCCCGTCGAGCGGGGCAGGCGGGGCGGTCGCTGTTGTCACCATCATTCGGCTCATGGGATCTCGACGGTCCTTACCTTATAGCAACCGGCACCATTTGCGCACGCCCCATTCGAGCGTCAGCAGCCCCAGCAGAAGGGCCAGCACCCATCCGCGATCCCACAGGCTCGTCGGCCGGGAACGGATCGGCACCTCCTCGTGCAGATCGGGAATCTTCTCCGCCAACTGATCCGCCTGATCGACCTCCAGATACTCGCCCCCGGCCGACTGCTGCGCCAGCCGCGTCAGTCCGGTACGGTTCATCTGCGGATTGAGGATTTCGATGTTCGGCCGGCGGACGCGGATTTCCCGGGTGATCTCCACCGCTTCGTTGGTCGTCGGGTCGGGCACGAGGATGCTGATGAGGTAGTCGCCGGTGCGGTCGGGGACGAATCGGCCTTCGTACCATCCCGGCTGATCGCGCTGCGGCGTCAATACGAACTCGCTGCGTTCGTGGTCGACCTGGACGCGGGCGGGGACGCGCTCCTGCCGCAAGGGCTGATACCGCCGGTCGAAGAGACGGGCGGTGACGGTGACCGTCTCGCCGAGGGCGTATTCGTCGCCTTCGGTCAGCAGCATGCCGCGTTTGGATCCGCCCAGCAGTTTGCCTTCCGCCAGATAGCGCGTCAGTTGCACCCAGAAGCGGTCGAAGTAGCGGACGTCCTTCCGCCGCCAGCGCCACGTGCCGTCGAAGCCGAGAAACCCCGTGCGTCCCGCGCCGACGTACTGGACCGCGCAGAGGACGTGCGGACCGGCGGCGTTCTGCATCCGCGGGTTGCCGTGCCGCAGCAGCACCGTCGCCGCCGGTTTCTCCCGCAGCACGGGGTAGTGCCAGTACACGTCTCCCAGCAGGCGCCAGATGCGGCGGGTGGCGGGCGGGTCGTCGGCCATCTTCATCACCGGATGCCCGTAGGCGGTTTCCGGCACCAGCAGCGGCGAGGGCCGGAGCTGATAGTAGCCGATCTCGTTGAGCACCAGGTCCGCCTCCGGATCGGGCGTGATCGGCAGCAGGGAGATGAGCGGTTTGAGGCGGCGGTCGCGCATCAGGGCGGGGGTATGCGCGCGGGCGGCCGCGTACAGCAATCCGCCGCCGTGTTCGGTCACGAAGGTGTCAAGCAGTCGACACCATTCCTCATCCAGCTCCCGCGGATCGGGATCCAGCAGCAGGATCACGTCGTAGGCGAACAGTTCCTCCGGCAGCGCCGGCAGATGGTCGATGATCGTGTTGCCGTCGCGCACGGCGTTGACGTCGGCCGCCTGCAACCAGCAACTGACGTCGAACGTCTCGTCCCGCTCCAGCAAACGGGTGACGAAGCGGTACTGCCAGCTCGGCGTGGAGGCGACGATCAGCGCCCGCGTGCGGGCGTCGATCACCCGTACCGTGACCTGCCGGCGGTTGTCCTCCAGCAGCGTCTCCCCTTCGATCTCGGGGACTTCGACCGTATACACGAAGCGCCCCACGCGGTCCTGGCGTCGCTGAAAGGTGATCGGCGGCGGGGATCCGCCGGGCGGGATGCGCACCCGCCGCGTGTCCACCACCCGCCCTTCGCCGCCGCCCGTCGCCGCTCGTTCCCGCAGCATCACCGGCACGGTCTGTCCCGTCAGGCCTTTCGCCGACAGTCGGGCCGTGATCGAAAACGGATCCTGCCGGAAGACGTTCGGCGGGGCGAGCACGTCGAAGACACGCACGTTGCGCGGCTCGGAAGGATCACCGATCCCCACGGGATAGACGGCCAGTTTCCGTTCGCGGGCATAGCGGGCGATGTCGTCCACGGAGCCGCCCTGGTTGATCCCCCCGTCGGTGAGCACCACCACCCCCGCGATCGGCGCCCCGCCCAGCGATTCCACCGTGCGGCG
>CAZNQN010000288.1:0-3854 GCA_964574925.1 uncultured Phycisphaeraceae bacterium
CCTGGGACCAGGACCGACTGGTCCTTTCGATCGACCAGGTCGGCGACGCCCACGAAGCCTACTTCAACGGACGCCGCATCGGCGGCTCCGGACGCTTCCCACCGCAGTTCGCCAGCGGCCGGGACCGCTCGCAACAGTACGAAATCCCACCGGACCTCACCCGCGCCGACCGCCCCAACGTGCTGGCCATCCGCGTCTACAACGACCGCGGCCCGGGCGGCTTCCTCGGCCCCGCCCCGGTGCTGCTGAACGACCGCGCCGCCATCGAACTGCGGGGAAAATGGGAGTTCCACCGCGGCGATCTGCCCGCTGCCCGGGCGGCCGGCGTCGCCCCCGACGCCATCGCCACCCCGCCCTTTTCGCGCATCGAAGACGCCTTCTCCATCGCCGAACGCAACAACAAGCTCTATCTCGGCGGCCCGCTCACCCCCGATGAAGCCCTCCGCCGCTTCACCGTCAACGACGACCTCCGCGTCGACCTCGTCCTCGCCGAACCCACCGTCCGCCAGCCCCTGTTCGCCCGCTTCGACGAACGCGGCCGGCTGTGGGTCGTCCAGTACCTCCAATATCCCTATCCCGCCGGCCTCAGGATGCTCAGCAAGGACCGCTACTGGCGAGCCGTCTATGACAAGGTCCCCCCGCCGCCGCCCAACCACTTCCGCGGACGCGACAGGATCACCATCCACGAAGACACCGACGGCGACGGCCGCCCCGACCGCCACCGCACCTTCCTCGACGGCCTGAACATCGCCACGTCCTTCGCCCGCGGACGCGGCGGCGTCTGGGTCCTCAACCCGCCGTATCTGCTGTTCTACCCCGACCACGACCGCGACGACGTCCCGGACGGCCCGCCCGAAGTCCACCTGGAAGGCTTCGGCCTGGAAGACACCCACTCGGTCGCCAACAGCCTCACCTTCGGACCCGACGGCTGGCTCTACGGCGCCCAGGGCAGCACCGTCAGCGCCGCCATCCGCCGCCCCGGTTCCAAGGATCCCCCCGTCCGATCCATGGGACAGCTCATCTGGCGCTACCATCCCGAAACCCGCCGCTACGAAATCTTCGCCGAAGGCGGCGGCAACGCCTTCGGCCTGGAAATCGATGCCCGAGGCTGGATCTACTCCGGCTACAATGGCGGCAACGCCCGCGGCTTCCACTACGTCCAGGGCGGCTACTACCGCAAGGGCTTCGCCAAGCACGGGCCGCTATCCAATCCCTTCGCCTTCGGCTTCTTCGAAGCCATGCCCCACCATCCCGTGCCGCGCTTCACCCACACCTTCGTCATCTACCAGGCCGACACGCTCCCCGAACGCTATCGCGGCAACCTCTTCGGCGTCGAACCGCTGCAGGGGCAGATCGTCCGCAGCGAAATCCGCCGCCACGGCTCCACCCTCGCCACCCGCGACATCGACCGCCCCCTGAAGTCCGACGATCCCCGCTTCCGCCCCGTCGACATCACCGTCGGCCCGGACGGAGCCCTCTACATCGCCGACTTCTACGAACCACGCATCAGCCACCGACAGCACTTCGAAGGCCGCATCGACCGCGACAACGGCCGCATCTACCGCCTCACCGCGAAAAACGCTCCACCGCCCCGGCCCGTCGGCGACCTCGCCGCCCGCACCACCCCGCAACTGCTGAAGCTCCTCGAACACCCCAACAAATGGTGGCGTCGCACGGCCCTCCGCATCCTCTACGACCGCCGGGACCGCTCCGTCCTCCCGCAACTGACCGCCGCCCTGCCCGAAACCCGCGGACAGCTCGCCCTCGAATACCTCTGGGCCGTCAACGCCTGCGGCGGCTTCACCCCGCAGCTCGCCGAGCAGACCCTCCGGCACCCCGAACCGGCCGTCCGCGAATGGACCGTCCGCCTGCTCGGCGACCGGCGACGGGTCCCGGACCATCTCGTCCAGCCCCTCCGCCAGCTCGCCGCCCGCGAAACCGACGTTACCGTCCGCGCCCAGCTCGCCTGCTCCGCACGCCGCCTGCCCTTCGATCAGGGCTGGCCGATCGTCGAGGCCCTCCTCGCCCACGACGAAGACACCGCCGATCCGTTCGTCCCGCTGCTGCTGTGGTGGGCCGTCGAACGCTTCTGCACCACCGACCCCGACCGCGTCGTCCGCCGCTTCGAATCCACCCCCGAACTGTGGGCCCGGCCGCTCGTCGCCGGCACGATCACCGAACGGCTCATGCGACGCTTCGCCCAGGCCGGCCGCCGCGAAGACCTGCTCCGCTGCGCCCGTCTGCTCAAAGCCGCCCCCACCCGCGAAGACCAGGCCCGCCTGATGCGCGGCTTCGAACAGGCCTTCGCCGGCCGGTCCCTCGGCACCCTCCCGGACGAACTCGTCCGCGCCATCGGCGAAACCGGTGGCGGCTCCCTCATCCTCCGCCTCCGCCAGAAGGATCCCCGAGCCGTCCGCCAGGCCCTCGAACTCCTCGCCGACCCCAAGGCCCCCGCCGACCGCCGACGCGAAATCGTCGAAGTCCTCGGACAGGTCCCCATCCCGCAGGCCGTCCCCGTACTGCTCGGGCTGCTCGAAAACACCCCCTCCGAACTCCGGCAGGCCGCCCTCACCGCCCTCCGCGCCTACGCCGACCCGCGGATCCCCGAAGCCGTCATCCGCGCCTTCCCCACAAGCGACGAAGACACCCGCCGCACCGCGCTGATGCTCTTCGCCACCCGACAGGACTGGCTCGCCCGATTCCTTCAGGCCGTCCGCGCCGGACGCATCGACCGCAACACCGTCCCCCGCGACACCCTGCCCCTGCTCGCCGCCCAGGCCGACCCCGAAAACGCCGCACGACTCCGCAACCTCTGGCCCGACATCGATACCCACTCCTCCGCCGCGCTCCAGAACGAAATCCGCCGCTGGCAATCCGTCCTCGCCGCCGGCCACGGCGACCCCTACCGCGGAAAAAAAGTCTTCCTCGAAACCTGCGGCAAATGCCACATCCTCTTCGGCTCCGGAGGCCGCATCGGCCCCGACCTGACCACCTACGAACGCCGCGACACCCTCCGACTGCTCATCAACGTCGTCAACCCCAACGCCGAAATCCGCGAAGGCTTCGAAACCTGGCTCGCACTCACCACCGACGGCCGCACCGTCACCGGTTTCCTCTTCGACCAGGACAACCAGGTCGTCGTCCTCCGCGGAGCCGACGGACACAACGTCACCATCCCCCGCGAACAGCTCGAGGAACTCCAGCCACTGAAACGCTCCCTGATGCCCGAAGGCCTGCTCACCCGGCTCACCGACCAGCAGGTCCGCGACCTGTTCGCCTTCCTCCGCTCCGCACAACCGCTCAACGACTGACGGTCCAGCCGATGACCACCGCCCGATTCACCATCCCGCTCCGGAGGCCGACGATGTCCGCTTTCCTCACACGGCGCCCGCTATCGCACGCCCACCCCGCCGCCAGCGGTCGGGCGACCGCTTTTACAAACCATGTTGCAGAACGCAACATTTTCGTAACCCATGGCGCCGCCGAGCGTTGCGGATCTGACATGTTCGAGGTTCGTAAAAATCGCAACTCCTTACGTGACAACGGCTTGCGCGCTTCCGAGGGGAGGGGCGGGGTACCTGAACGCGCATTCAGAGGGCGGGGGTTCGCAAAAAATGGCTCCGGAACCCTTGCCAGCACAGGGTTTGCGTGGTAGGCTGTCCGCGGACCCGCCCCGCTTCCGAGGGGATTGAAACGACAACCGTACGACGGCCGCGACCTCGACGCGGCCGGCGGTCCGCGGACCCGCCCCGCTTCCGAGGGGATTGAAACGAGCGTCCCGGCCACATGCCGCCCGGCGAGGACGGTAGGTCCGCGGACCCGCCCCGCTTCCGAGGGGATTGAAACCAGCAGGT
>CAZNQN010000289.1:0-3845 GCA_964574925.1 uncultured Phycisphaeraceae bacterium
GGCAACCCGGCTGCGGGAGATGCTCTCTATGCAGTGACCGACCCCGAAAGGTACCCCAAGCCGTATTGGCTCGCCTTCGAGGCCCTCGTACAGATCGGCGATCCGCGGGCCAGGGAGGTGGCCCTTCGATTGAAAGATTCAGCAGAATCACCCGTCTTGCGCGAACTTGCGGCGAAGTTCGTCCGCGAGGGCGTCCTAAGGGAGGGTTCCGGCAAGCGTTCGCGAGAACCGTAGGAGTTTGTAACGCTTCGGCCGTTTGCAATGGAATAGCCGGGTAGCAGGGGAAGTTGGCCTGTGGCGACATAGGTTGTGAGGGCGGCGGCGTGTAGCAGGGAGACAACACGACGTGCGGGCCGGCCAACCCCTGTAAGGGGGCGTGCTGTACGCAGACGCTTGTCGGCGGCCAAACGGTCGTCCAGTGCGCCGAAACGACGCCGGAACGATGCGAGGGAACGTTTCTGGGCAACGGAACGACGTGTTCCGAGGGTATCTGCACACCGCGGTGAAGACAAGCCATGAAGGTGATGCCGTTTTCAAATAGACAGGGAGTCTGGAAACGATTAGATCTCATTGCCGCAGATGGCATGACAGACACGGGAGAGATGTGATGATGGATGGAAAAATGCTTTCGATGCTCCTTATCGGTTGCTGCGTGGCGTTGGGCGATCCGCCCGAAGCCGCCCGCGATCCGCAGGAACCCCTGCGGATTCAGCTAAGGCCGGACCCCGCACTGCGGGCGTTTGCGACGGAAGCAGAGAACCCATTGCAATCCCAGTTGGAGACGTTCGTCGAGATCGCTCAGAAGCAGATCGACGTGCAGACGGGAATCACGTTGACGATCGAGGTGGTCAATCGGTCGCATCGCCCGCTGGAGCTGATCGATCCTACGGAGAATTTGGATGTAGCGCTGTATGACGATAAGGAAAAGGAGACGTGCCTGCCGCCTATGCGATATGCGCTCATCCATTCGAAGGACACAACGGCGATACGAAGAGCGATTGCGAAGCAAAAGCCCTTCGTCGTGATGCGGGATCCGGCGGCAGGGGGAGGCGTGAAAAGCCTGGACGACGTCTATAACGGAGAGGGACACGGCGTGTTGCGCCTGGGCCCCGGCGAAATCTTTCGCGTACGTGTGCGCATCGACAAGATCATTGCCGATGCGAAGAAGTATCGTGAAGAATACAGACAATATCAAAAACGATTGGCTCAGGAAGCGAATCCGTTTTCACCGGACTACAAAGAAGAGGACAGTCTGCGCATCCCTCGCCCGCGGCCGAGGTTCACCCGGATTCCGCCGGGATCGTATACGCTCTCTGTCCGGATGCTTTTGGAGGAATACCCGCGCCGTGCGGGAAAAGGGCTCTTCGTGTCCTCGGAACCGGTCAAGGTTCGTTTGGGGCAAGCGGAGTGACGATGGATTCTGTCCGATGAAACGCCGTGCGAACGAACAACGCGCTGCATGCGGCGACGATCGCGGCCGGGTGGTGGACGTGCACGCCCTGCGGGTCACCTTCGGCACGCATCTGTGCGCCGCCGGCGTGCCCCTGCGCACCGCGCAGGCGGCCATGCGGCATTCCAAACCGGAACTGACCGCCAACGTCTACACCGATCCGCAACTGCTCGACGTGGCCGGCGCCATCGAGGCCCTGCCGGTCTTGTCACGTCCTCCCGGACGCGCCGCCGACCGCCGTGTCGCGACGCCGTAGGATCACGATCGCTCCCGCCGCCACAACGATCAACGCCACCCCCACCAAACCGGCGGGTTTCACAGCGGGAATCGTCGGTGTCGTGTCGATCACGGCGCGGATCACCCAGTCGCCGGTGACGCCCTGCGTGCAGGCGTCCGACCACGAGTTCGTGTCGAACACGAACACGCCGTTGCGGCCCGCCTGGCAGCCGTCGTTGTCGTAGGTGAGGCTCGGCGTAAAGGCGCCGCCGCCGGAACCGATCGTGCCACCCCACGCATCAACATCGACGTATCCAGACCAGCACTGTGCCCGTCACAAGTCCAAGCACGACGCCACCCAGGAGAATCGTAGCGAGGTTGAGAGCAACAAAGAACCACTTGCCAAGGAATCTGACATTGAGAAGCGGGCCGCTGGCCGCCGTCGCCGCCGCCAGCGTCCAACCTGCGACAGAAGCCGGGACCCACCAGCCGGCTCTGACGGAGTGCCGACGCAGGGGCCGCCACTGCAAAAGACCGACAAGCAGTCCGCCGACCCCGACTTCGAGAAGAAGCCGCACGACGTCGGGGAACTGATTCCAGACCGCACCAGCAAAGTCGAATCCCACGAAGGGAAGTCCCATCCCGATGACGGACGTCCACGCCCAGTGCCTGGACCCGTCAGGCCACCGCCTTGCCACACGTCCCTGTGCGTATCCCACACCTGCCCCGATCCCGAGCCCAACGATGCATTGAGAGTCGCCCTCTCCCCTGCCGACCACGTCTCCGATAACTCCCGCCGAGACGATGATCACGACCCCGAGCAGCCATCCGGCGGAGGTAACACGTATCCAACGGGCAAGTAGCTGACCGTCATCTTGACGATGTTCAGTGCTCATGGCCGTAGAATCGCTCCCCACAACAGGAAAACTGGCCTATGCGGCCTGCGATCGCAGGTACGCATCGCGTTCGACCTCGAAGGGATGCCGGGGGTCGAGCCACTCGAACACCAGGTCCAAGAGTTCCTCGATTCGACGACAGCGATGGTTGCGGGTGATCTCCTCATACAGGTGCCACCAGCTCCGTTCGATCGGGTTCAGGTCTGGTGCGTCCTTCGGCAACAGCGAAGCGCAATCCGAACACCATGCTTGCCCGAGTACGCTGCGGGGATCCCCCTGCGCACCGCGCAGGCGGCCATGCGGCATTCCAAACCGGAACTGACCGCCAACGTCTACACCGATCCGCAACTGCTCGACGTGGCCGGCGCCATCGAGGCCCTGCCGGTCTTGTCACGTCCTCCCGGACGCGCCGCCGACCGCCGTGTCGCGACGCCGTAGGATCACGATCGCTCCCGCCGCCACAACGATCAACGCCACCCCCACCAAACCGGCGGGTTTCACAGCGGGAATCGTCGGTGTCGTGTCGATCACGGCGCGGATCACCCAGTCGCCGGTGACGCCCTGCGTGCAGGCGTCCGACCACGAGTTCGTGTCGAACACGAACACGCCGTTGCGGCCCGCCTGGCAGCCGTCGTTGTCGTAGGTGAGGCTCGGCGTAAAGGCGCCGCCGCCGGAACTCTGGTTGAAGATCTCCAGGCCGACGGCGAAGGTCTGACCGGCCGAGACCGGTACGCGGAGCGGCACGGTCTGCGCCAGGTCGAGGAAACGGTACTCGTTGAGCACGCCGTCGGAGAGCGTGGGAGTGAAGATCTCGGCGGCGGCTCCGCCCTCGTTGGTCAGCACCGCGCCCGGCGTGGGGAAGCTGCTTCCGTCGTAGAGGCGGATGGCGGCCTCCTGGAGATCGGCGCCTCCGCCCACCTGCGACTTCCAGAAGACCTGGACGGCCACGATCTTGCCGTCCGTCGGCGCCGTCAGCCATGCCGCCGGGATGTCCCCCGGCACGAAACAGACGCAGGGCGTCACCGAGGAGGCATCGGTCATCGAATCGTTCTGCACGACCACCTCGGCGCCCGAAACCGAGGGGGCGGCTCCCATCGACGCGCCGATCGTCACAATAAAGACGACGCTTGCATCACGGACGTTCATGGGGAACCCTCCTTTCTGTGATGTGTGATCCCGGGTGCCGTCCGTGACGTGATCGCCCGAACCCTTCCGTCGTCCGGGCTCGTCGTTTTTCCTTGCACCAAACCTTCCCCGACGCGCGTCCACGGCTGGCAAGGTGG
>CAZNQN010000290.1:0-3841 GCA_964574925.1 uncultured Phycisphaeraceae bacterium
TTCCCAATTCGCAGTTCGCCTTCCCGCTCCCTGACGGTCGCGGCTCCGTTCAAGCGCTATTCGCCATTCGCAATTCGACATTTGTTTTCCCGCTCCCTGACGGTCGCGGCTCTGACTTACGGTCGCGGCGCCGTTCAATTCGCTATTCGCCGTTCGCTTTTCTTTTCCGCTCCGCGGTCGCGGCTCGGTTTGGCGGTCGCGGCTCGGTTCATGGTGGTGGCTGTGTACAATCCATCACGGCAGGCCCGACGCGAGGCGCGGGGGCGAGCCGCGTCGCTTGCGGGGGGCGGTCGGCTGGGCGAGCCGCGTGTGCGTATCGCGGGCGGCGGCGAGGATGGCCTCGCGCCGCTCATGGTCCAGGAACACATCTTCCAGGATCCTGCCGTCGCGCATGGCGATCATCCGCTCCGCCCGGGCGGCGATGTCCATCTCGTGCGTGACCAGCACGATCGTCATACCGGCGGCGTGCAGTTCGTGAAAGATGTCCATGATCTGGGCCGTCGTGCGCGAGTCGAGGTTGCCGGTCGGCTCGTCCGCCAGCAGCAGGGTGGGCCGGTTGACGATGGCGCGGGCGATGGCCACCCGCTGGCACTCGCCGCCGGACATCTCGCTGGGTGTGTGCGAGGCGCGGGCCGCAAGCCCCACCCGCTCCAACGCCTCCTTCGCCCGTTTGCGGGAGAACGGCCGCCGCGTATACATCAGCGGCACGCAGACGTTGTCCAGCGCGCTGGTGCGATTGATCAGGTTGAACGTCTGGAAGACGAAGCCGATCTTGCGGTTGCGGACCTCGGCCAGTTGCCGATCGCTCATCCCGTCAATCTGCTGTCCGTCGAATTCCAATCGGCCGGTCGTCGGACGATCCAGACAACCCAGGATGTGCATGAGGGTGCTCTTGCCGCTGCCCGAGGCGCCGGTGACGCTGACGAACTCGCCCGCGCGGATGGTCAGGTCCACGCCGTCGAGGGCATGGACCACCGAGTCGCCCATGCGATATTCCTTCCGCAACCCCTCCGCGCGGATCAACACGCCGGAAGGATCCCCTGCGGAATCAAAGGTCGCCGATCGCGCCGCGCCGGTCATCATCCTTCCTTCCCGCGGCGCGGAGCGGGCAGCTTGGTGTAGACGACGTCCCCCTCCTTCAACCCGGAGCGGACCTCCGAGTAGTTGCCGTTGTCCAGTCCGAACTCGCAGGGGACGAAACGGGTCGCCCGCTCGTTCGGCGGCGCGTCGGGATCGGGGACGAAGACGCCAAGTGCCCCGCCGGGTCCTTCGCGGATGGCCTCGTTGGGACACAGCAGAACGTTCTCGGCGTGTTCCGAGGTGAAGCGCACATCGGCCCGCATGCCGGGCAGCAGCTTGCCCGCCTCGTCGCCCAGGATGACCACGTCCACCAGATATGTCACCACGCCGCGCTCCAGCTTCGGCTCCGGATAGATCCGCTCGATCACCCCGTGGAACGTTTCGTTGGGAAAGGACTCGACGGTGATCTCGGGCAGGTGTTCGACGGCGGCGGCCGCTTCTTGCAGGTCTTCCGGCATCGTCTCGCCGGCGGAATGACCCGGGCGCGACCAGGGCGGCGCGATGGCCAGCACACGCCCGATGTCGGCCTCGTCCACCTCCGCCTGCACGACCAGACGCTTCATGTCGAGCACGACGGCCACCACCGTCCCGCCCGTGATGGTCGTCTTGCCGCCCTGGATGACCTCGCCGATGTCCGTGCGGATGTCGGCCACGATCCCGTCGATCGGCGAAACGAGGTCGGTTTTCTCCAGGCGTTGCTTGGCGTCGCCGAGCGTCTGCTTGGCCGACTCGTAGGCCGCCTCCATCTGCTTGACCGCCTGTTCGGCGCGGGGAATCGCCAGCCGCGCCTTTTCCAGATTGGCCTTGGCGGAGGCGAGCTGGGCAAGCAGATCCTCATACTGCGACTCGCGCTGGAGGCGTTCTTCCTCATGATAGAGATCGGGGTGCTCCCGGGCGCGATCGGCGCGGTACTTGGCCAATCGCAGTGACGCCTCGATCTGCTTGACCCTGGCCTCGGCCGCCTGGAGGTCCGCCGTCTTGGCCTGCTTCAACGCCAGACGCGCTTCCTCGAGTCGGGCCTTGGCTCGCTCCAGTTCGCGGGTGGCCCGTTCGACGGCCCGCTGCTCCTCGTCCGGCTCCAGGCGAATGAGCCGCTCTCCCGCTCGGACCCGCTCGCCCGCCCGGCGGGCGATCTCCACCACCTCGCCGCTCGCCTCCGGTTTGATCTGCACGCGGCGGCGGGGGCGGATCGTCCCCGTGGCATTGATGGGCACCACGAGGTCGCCGCGCACGATGGGTTCGGTCTTGCCTTCCAGGCTTTCCAGCGAAAGGCGAAGCGTGCTGGTGGCGGCGATGTACCCCACCACCAAGGTGGTGACCGTCAGCACGGCGATGATCGCGTTCTTCATCGCGCCCCTGTTCTCCCGCGCAGGTCCGGTCGATCCGTCCGTGACGACGCGACGGTCTCGTTCCGCCCGTCAGACCGCTTCCGCATACGGTACGTAATCCAACTGAAACGTGCGGGCGACCGCCTCGTTCGTCACCTTGCCGTGAAGGATGTTCACGCCCGCGGCCAGACCCGCATCCTCCGCGCACGCCCGTTTGTACCCCAGGTCCGCCAGCTTCAGCGTATAGGGCAGCGTGGCGTTGGTCAGCGCGAAGGTGGACGTCCGCCCAACCGCCCCCGGCATGTTGGCCACGCCGTAATGGACGATCTGGTCCACGATGTAGGTGGGATCGTCGTGGGTGGTGGGATGGATCGTCTCGCAACAGCCGCCCTGGTCGACGCCGACGTCCACAATCACCGAC
This sequence comes from uncultured Phycisphaeraceae bacterium, assembly GCA_964574925.1. Taxonomy (GTDB): domain Bacteria; phylum Planctomycetota; class Phycisphaerae; order UBA1845; family UBA1845; genus CAZNQN01. The sequence goes on from CAZNQN010000290.1 coordinate 2,830, forward strand.
CCCGGCCGCATGGTCTTGAGCATGTCCCGCGTGATCAGGATGGGACATCGGTCTCCGGGAATCAGCACGGCGCCGATCACGAGGTCCGCCTGGGTGAGATAGCGTTGAAGCCGGTGCCGATCGCTGAAGACGGTGTGCACGTTGGCGGGCATCACGTCGGCGAGGTAGCGCAAGCGTTCGAGGTCTACGTCGAGGATGGTGACGTTGGCGCCGAGTCCGGCGGCGACCTTGGCGGCGTTGGTTCCCACGGTGCCGCCGCCGATGATGAGCACCTCGGCCGGTTCCACGCCCGGCACACCGCCGAGGAGGATTCCCCGTCCCATCTCGGGGCGCTCCAGATACTTCGCCCCCTCCTGAATGCTCATCTTGCCGGCGATCTCGCTCATGGGCGTCAGCAGCGGCAGGCGCCCGTGTTCGTCGGTGACGGTCTCATAGGCGATGGCGACCGCCCCGGTGCGGATCACGCCGTCGGTCAGCTCGCGGTCGGCGGCGAAGTGGAAATAGCAGAACATCACCTGGTCTTCGCGCATCATCGCCCGTTCACCGGCCTGCGGTTCCTTGACCTTGACGATCATCTCCGCGGCGGCGAACACCTCCTCGGCCGTGTCCACGATCTGGGCCCCGACGGCTTGATAATCCTCGTCCGCGATCCCCGATCCGCTTCCCGCACTGCGCTGCACGAGTACGCGATGTCCACGACGCACCAGCTCATCGACCCCCACCGGGGTGATGCTCACCCGGTATTCGTGGGTCTTGATCTCCTTCGGAATCCCTACGATCATCGTTGCGCCACTCCCAGCCGGTGACTGATGGATGCATCCGCGTCCCTGCGGCCGATCCGATCCCTCCAGAACCGGACCGAACTATAACTGGAGCCTATCCCAGACGCAACGAAAGAGCCTTCCGACGCACGATCCGTCCTATCGTTTCCTCGATCGACGCGATCGTCCACCCGCGGCTGTCCAAACTTGTCACTCGCGTACGCGGCAGCCCGCGCCGATCACGGCAGCCG
>CAZNQN010000291.1:0-3840 GCA_964574925.1 uncultured Phycisphaeraceae bacterium
GCCTACCGCCCGGCGCGCTGCCGCTACAAGGTGTACATCATCGACGAAGTGCACATGCTCAGCACGGGCGCGTTCAACGCGCTGCTCAAGACGCTGGAGGAGCCGCCCGCCCACATCAAGTTCATTCTGGCCACGACCGAAGTGCAGAAGGTGCCCGCCACCATCCAGAGCCGCTGTCAGCGGTTCGACTTCCGCGCCATCGCCGCCGACGCCATCGCCGACCATCTGGGGCGGATTCTGGAGAAGGAAGGAATCGGTGCGGAACAGGCCGTCCTTCGCCGCGTCGCCCGCCTGGCCCGCGGCTCCATGCGCGACGCCCTCTCCCTGCTGGACCAGTTGCTCTCCTACGGCGCGGACCCGATCACGCTGGATCTCGTCGAGACCCTCGTGCCGCCGCCGCACGATGAGCTGGCGGGCGAGGTGATGGACTGTGTGGCGAAGGAGGACGCGGCCGGAGCGCTCGCCGCTCTCGACCGCGCCCTCCAGAGCGGGCGGACGGTGGAGCGCTTCTGCGAACACCTCATCGAACACGTCCGCACGCTGATGCTTCTGCGTCTGACCGGCAAGGACACCGACCTCGTCGACGTGCCCGCCGGCGCACGGGAAGAATTGGCGAGGCAATCCGAAGCCTTCGACGCGCCGACCTACGTCTACATGATCGCGCTGCTGGAGCAATTGCGGCGCACGGTGAAGTTCAGCGGCGCGGCGCGGGCTTTGGCGGATGCGGCCGTGGTCCGCCTGGCCATGAGCCGCAACTTCACCGATCTTGGCACGCTGCTGGAACGCCTCGAGGGTGGAGACGGCGCCGCCTCGGCGGCGCCGGCGGGCGGCGGAAAAAAAAACGCCGCTAAGCGCGACACCCCGCCGCTGACCTCGCAGTCCCCTTCGCCCGCTTCCTCCTCCCCGCGCCCGAAAGGAACCTCGGCGGAAGCATCAGCCGGCCCGGCCGCGGAAAAACCGGCGTCCGAGGTCGTTCCCGCGTCCTCCCCGGGCGGCGCCGCGCCGCGCCCCTCGTCCGCCGAGTGGGAGAAGGTGACGCGCGATCCGCTCGTGATGCGGGTGAAGGAAGCGGTGGAAGGCACGCTGCTCGATGTCAGACCCTTGACACCCGCCGTGGCGTCGTCGGCGGGAGACGATCCGGACACCGCCGCGCTGCCGCCCGATGCGGAGCAGACGGACGCCGCCCCGACCGTGGAGTGAACGAACATGTTCGGCGACCTGGCCAACCTGATGAAATCCGCCAAAGAGATCCAGGGGCGACTCGCCCGCCTGGAGGAGACGCTGGCGTCACGGCGGCACGAAGCGATCGCCGGCGGCGGGCTGGTCAAGGCCGTCGTCGACGGACGCGGCACGCCCGTCTCCGTCAAGATCGACCCGAAAGCCCTGGACGACGTAGAACTGCTCGAAGACCTGGTCCAGGCCGCCTTCGCCGCCGCCGTCAACAAATCGCGCGAGGCGATGAAACAGGAAATGAACGCGGTGACCGGCGGACTCGACCTCGGCGGGTTGACGCGCTGGCTGGGCGGCGGATCGTGAAACGAGGGGGCGGGCGGGACACCGAGTCATCATGGCTTCGATGGAATCGCTGAACCGTCTGAAGGAGCAACTCCAGAAGCTGCCGGGCATCGGTCCGCGCAGTGCCGAGCGGCTGGCGTTCCACATCCTGCGCCAACCGCGCGAGTTCGCCGCCGCCCTCGCCCGTGCCATCGTGGACGTCAAGGACAAGATCGCCCACTGCAAGATCTGCTACAACCTCACGGAAACCGATCCCTGCGCCATCTGCGCCGATCCCCGCCGCGACCACGGCGAGATCTGGGTGGTGGAACAACCGCAGGACCTGCTCGCGCTGGAAGCGACCGGTCTGGTGCACGGCGTCTATCACGTGCTCATGGGGCACATCGCCCCCCTCGACGGCATCGAGCCGGAGGATCTGACGCTTGATGCGCTGGTGAAGCGGGTGGCCGGCGGCAACGTGCGGGAAGTCGTCCTGGCGCTGAATCCGACGGTGGAGGGGGACGGGACGGCGCTGCACATTCAAAGCCTGCTGCGGGATACCGGCGTGCGGGTGACCCGCCCGGCGCGGGGTCTGGCCGTCGGATCGCAGCTCGAATACGCCACCCCCGGCATGTTGGAAGCCGCCATCCGCGCCCGTACCCCCCTGTAAACGCGGATTATCGGCGGCGCCACGTTCGCGGAGGGACGATATAATCGTACGGCCCCGGATCGCGCGGGAACGACGTCCGATCCGCGGTGCCGGGCACCCGCGGGCGAATCGCGGCGGTGAGGTCGAGGAATCCACGATGTCGCAGTTTCTATCGCAAACGCTCAGCCAGCAGATGCGGCTGGAACAGCGCCTCACCCCGCAGCTCATCCAGTCCATGTCCATCCTGCAAAAGCCGGTCGCGGAGCTGGAGCGCTACATCGCCGACGCTTTGGAACGCAACGCCGCCCTGGAACTGGACGAACCGCAGCCCGCCAAGGACAAGGAAGAAGGCGCCGGCACCGACGAGCCGCGTCACGACGACGAGGAGTTCGCCCGCCTCTACCGATGGTCGCGTCAGTTCGATCTGGACGGCAACGACCGACCGCCGCTGCGCTCCCGCCGCGTCGACGCCGACGAGCGCGATCCGAAAATGGGGGCGATGGCCAACACCGCCGGACGAGAGGCCAATCTCCATGAATACCTCCTCGAACAGTGGGCGTTGCTCGACGTGGAGGGCGAATTGCGACGTGCCGGCGAAGCCATCATCGACCATCTCGATCCCGACGGGTACCTGCGCGTCCGCCTGGAGGAGATCGCCCGCAACGTCAAACCGCCGCTTTCCGTGGACGTGCTGAAACAGGCGCTGCCGCTGATCCACAAGCTCGATCCGCCCGGTGTGGGCGCCCGCGACGTGGTGGAGTGTCTCCTGCTTCAACTCGACGCCCTGCCCGGCGACAACAGCCTGGAACGGAAACTGATCCGCGATCACCTCGACGACATCGTCCGCAACCGCCTCCCCGCCGTCGCCAAGGCCACCGGGGCGTCGATCGGCGAGATCCAGGAAGCCATCAAGGCCATGCGCTCCACCCTCTGCCTGCATCCGGGCTATCGCGTCGGTGACCGCAGCGTGCCGATGGTCCGCCCCGACGTGATCGTCGATTACGCCGATGCCGGCGGCGGGCTGACCGTCCGCCTGGTCCGCGGCAACGCCCCGCCGCTGAAGATCCGCGAGGACGTCGCACAGCTCGCCCGTTCCAACAAGAACGGCAAGGAGACGCGCGAGTTCGCCCGCAAACACGTCGAGGAGGCCGCCAACCTCATCGACGCCGTCCGCTTCCGCCGCCAGCGCCTGCTGGAGGTCGCCCGCGCCATCGTCGAGAAACAGCGCGACTTCTTCGACATCGGCCCCGAGGGGTTGAAGGTGCTTCGGATGAGCGACCTCGCCGCCGAGCTGGGCTGCGACCCGTCCACGATCAGCCGGACCGTCGCCGACAAGTACATGCAGACGCCGCGCGGCATCTATCCGCTGCGCTACTTCTTCACCGGCGGGACCGAAACGCCCGACGGGGAAAGCATGGGGTGGGACCGGGTCAAGAACCGCGTCCGCGAGCTCGTCGAGGCCGAGGACAAGAAAAACCCCCTCAACGACGAACAGATCGCCGCCCTGCTGAAGAAGGAGGGGATCGAGATTTCCCGCCGCACCGTGGCCAAGTATCGCCAGCAACTCAACATTCCCGCCGCCCGACAGCGGAAACAGTATTGAACCCCCGTTCCGACGAACATCGCGTGCCGATCACCTCTTCCCAGACCGTCGAGGGAGACGTTTCCCGCCGGATGCGGACAGCGTCCCGCGCGAT
>CAZNQN010000292.1:0-3170 GCA_964574925.1 uncultured Phycisphaeraceae bacterium
GAAGGAGGCGCTGGGGACGGGGGACATTCACCTGATGGCGGCGGCGGGATGCGTGGCCGGTTGGCCGGTCGTCGTGCTGGGCTTCTTCCTGGCGTGTATGCTGGCGCTGGTGGGATGGCTGGCGGCGCTGCCGTTGAAGCGGAGCCGAGCGGTGCCGCTGGGGCCGTGGCTGTCGCTTGCCTTTCTGGCCGTGGTCGTCTTCTACGATCCGATCGTGCAGAGTCCGGCGGTGGCGCGGATTCCCGCCCTGGTGGGCCTGTTGATCTCGGGACGCTGAACGAGCGGGTTCGAGAAAACGGAGGATGAGGCCATGCATGTTGCATTCCGACAGGTTCGCGCCTACTTTCGTATCGGTCTGGGCGTGCTGGTGCTGGTGGCGGTCGGATTGGTCTTATTCATGAACCGCAACCACGCGGCGCCCGTGTGGTTCTTCTGGCTGACGGATGCGAGCAAACCGGTCAACGTCGTCTGGTTGATGGTCTGTACGGCCGGGGGGACGCTGGTGAGCTGGTGGTTGCTCTCCCTGTGCCGGGGCATGTGGCGGGAGCTGCACGAGGCGCGGCGGGAGCGAACGCTGGAGGAAGCGACCCGCGCTTTGAGCGAGCGGGCGGCGGAGCTGGAGGAGCGGGAACGGCGACTCGGTCGGATCGCCTCCGGGGCAACGGACGACGGATCGGGAGGAGAAAGCGACAAGGAAGAAAAGGCATAGAGCATGTGCCAATGGGATTAGGATGGACCGGTCTTTTCCTCCTTGGATGTGAAGGGCGTGCGGTCGCGTCGCGCGGGCTTGAAGCCCGCAGTTCGGAAGAGGAAAAACGTCGTTGAAGTTCGCTGGGCCCGCAGCGGCGGGCGGCGTCATCACGGGGTCAGCAAGCAGGAGGACGTTCGATGAGGATGCAGACGGTGACAAGGATGTGGCCCGCCGCGGCGGTGTGGGTCGGGTCGATGGTGGGGTGCGCGGCCAACCAGCAGAAGCAGCGACTGACCATGCTGGAGGCCGCCAACCGCAATCTGACGGAACGGCTCAACCGGGCCCAGCAGCAACTGGACGCCACGACCCGCGAGCGGGAGCAACTCAACCAGCGATTGCTCGCGGCGCTGGACAACGTGGAGCAGCTCCGGCGGGAACTGGAGGAGCGACCGGTTCCGGAGAGCGTGCCGGCCGGTTGGACCCCCGTCCCCGGCGGCGCCATGATCTCCATCGAGGGCAACATCCTCTTCGCCCCGGGACAGGTGACGTTGCGTCCGGGCGCCAAGCGGACGCTCGACGCCATCGTCAGCACGATCCAGGGGAAGTATCCGGACAAGGACATTCTCGTTTTCGGCCACACGGATGACACGCCCATCCGCAAAAGCGGCTGGAAGGACAACTACGAGCTCAGCGCGCAGCGTGCGCTGGCGGTGGTGCGTTACCTGGGCAGCAAGGGAATCGACTTCAAGCGCCTGATCGCCTGCGCGTGCGGGGAACACCGTCCGCGGGTGCCGAACCGCTCCCCGGCCGAGCGGGCCCAGAACCGCCGCGTCGAAATCTTCGCTGTGGATCCGTTGTAGAGTCACTGGCATTTGCGCCGGAGATGTTCGGCAAAACCGTGTTTTCGCCGCGTGTCAAGTTCGCGCGATTTGATGTTTCGTGAGCTCATTTGAAAGGCGTGAATGTACCGCCGTGCGTGATTGGTTGATCGGATGTGCCGCGTCGATGATTGTTTCCGCCCCACTCAGCGGTGGGTTGTGACAATTGAGGCTGGAACCTGTGGAGAATGAGGCGACGTCATTCTGCCCGCAGTGTGGAACCCCCGTTTTGCAGGACGCGCGATTCTGCAGTCGGTGCGGATTCGACTTGTGTTCGGTCGATCGTCCTTCCGGGAAGAGTCCGCAGACCGCGCCCTACCCTTCCGAATCTTTCCGCGCTCGATATACGCCGGAGTATTATGATTCTCCCCTTCGCGCGGTGATTCTCTTCCACAGCCTTGCATTGATCATATCGCTTATGTACAATCTGTTTACACTTGCATTCGACAGGACCGGATTCTCGGGCATGATGGGTTTTGTAGTGCTCTTCCAACTTGGTGTGGCAATCAGCGCGACGGTCGCCGATTGTATTCTCCTGCACCACTGGTGGGCGGTTCTGCCCCCCGGTTGGCGCCGGATGACACCGGGCAAAGCCGTGGGATATTTGTTCATTCCGATCTACGGATTGTATTGGGCATTTGTCGCCTACGGCGGACTGGCCGATGATCTGAACCGGTTTGTTGAGGCGCACGGGATGTGTTCCGATCGAGCGTCTTCCGAGGTCATCTATTGGTCCCTTTCCGTGGGCATCATCGCCGTGCTGCTATTCTGGATTCCTATTGTTTCGAATGTTCTAGGTATAGCGGCGTTTATTCTATACGTCATCTTTGCGATACCAACGACGCGCATCTGCAAGGCGATCGGAGGAGTACTCGAAGCCTGACGGTGTCGTTGTTTTTCCCGATTGGATGATGGTGGGCGTAGGGGGCTCGCCCCAGAGCCCGGGCGGCTTGTACTGAGCTCGCTGTCGCTTAGAGGGCGGTGCGAGACGGCATTCCATGGCACATCGCCACCGCATGTGGCGGCCCGCTGCACGGGGTGTTACGCATTCCGGTGCAGCGGGCCGCTCGGGTTCTCGGCACGTCCCGGATCCCGTTCTCAGGAAGCTCGGGCGGGACAGGCCCGTCAAGTCTGCTTTTGTTGCGGCGTCGTCGACGTCTCCATTACATTCCGCCGGCTTCCAGGTCCAGGTAATCCACCAGGTTCGCGGGGGGGTCCTGAACGACGATGTACGGATGCCCCGTCGCGACATGGCATGCGTTGCAGGCGGACATGGCCGACTGGTACGCACTTTCAAACTGGTCGAGATCCTGCGCTTCGATCGCGTTTTGAAGCGGGGTCAGGGAGTTCTGCTCGAAATCGGCCAGGAGCGCTGCATTGTTCGGACGGGTCGTCTCTCCGACTTCCTGGATTTCAATGGCTTCGTCGATCTGGTAGTCCGCCATCCCCCAGTTGCCGGCTTCGGCGGCCAGCTTGGCGAGAGCGAAACGCAGCCCATATTCCATCATCACGGTCCCGAGCCCCGGCTGGATGTTCCACAGCTCCAGCGTCCGATCGAGCGTGTTGAGGCGATCGCGAATCATCGCCTCCGCGTCGGCCAG
>CAZNQN010000292.1:3180-3833 GCA_964574925.1 uncultured Phycisphaeraceae bacterium
ATCGGCCAGCGTCGGCATCCCGGGCGGGAAATTGTCCGCCGGCGGCGTGGTGGTTTCGGATTCTTCTTCCTCGGGCCCCGCGGGGTCACTCGGACTGAGGCTGAGGAACGGTTCGGCGAGAGTCGGCGGCGTGGTCACGCGGATATACGGATGTCCCGTGCCGACGTGGCAGGCGTTGCACCCGTCGATGGCCGCGTCGTACGCCGCGTTGAACGCGTCTGCATCCTTGGCTTCAATGGCGGCTTCGAGGGGATCGAGAAAGCTCGCTTCGAACGAGCTCAGCAAATCCGCCTTCGAGGGGCGGGTGACTTCGCCGACCTCCTGAATCTCGATCGCTTCCTTCAGCTGGTACTGGGCCATGCCCCAGCTTGCCGCATCCACGGCGGATTTGAGCATGGCAAAGCGTCGGCCGTACTCCATCATCACCGTGCCGAGTCCGGGTTGAATGTTCCACAAGGCAAGATCGCGGTTGACCATGTTGAAGGCGTCATCCACCATCTGGGTCAATTCTTCCCACGTCAGCGGTGTTTGATCGTCCGCGGTCGTTCCCGAGGAGGACTCCGATTCGGACGATTCCGGCGAAGTGGGGTCGCTTGCCTCGAAGAACAGGAAATCCTCCGGCGATGCGACGGGGGCTCGAATGACCACGAACG
>CAZNQN010000293.1:0-593 GCA_964574925.1 uncultured Phycisphaeraceae bacterium
CGGCAACACGACGACGGGCACGCAAACGATCACGGTGTTCGACAACCAGGATCCGACGGCGGTCTGTACGAGCGACATCAAGATGCCGAACCAGCCGGGGCAGTGCGGGGCGCCGGTGTCGCCGGCCGATCCGACGTGCGCGGACAACTGCGGCGTGGCCTCGTGTCGGTGTGAACTGCCGGCGGACGGATTTTTCTCCGTAGGCAGCACGCCGGTGGTCTGCACGGCGATCGATTCGAACGGCAACCTGGGCGGTTGTACGTTCAACGTGGTCATCAACGATACGGAACCGCCGGTGCCGATCGTGCCGACCGCTCCGATCATGGTGACGACCGATCCGGCGTCGTGCTGTGCCGTGGTGGACTACAACGCGCAGGTGGACGCCTCGGACAACTGTCCGGGTGTGTCGCTCGCCTGTGATCCGCCTCCGGGCACCTGCTTCGACGTGGGCACGACGACGGTGACGTGTACGGCCACCGATGGAGCGGGCAACGCGGTCTCGGCGAGCTTCGACATCGTCGTCGACGACGGAGAGGATCCGACGATCACCTGCCCCGCCGACATCAAAACGATAAACGATGAGGGTACGTGTT
>CAZNQN010000293.1:603-3831 GCA_964574925.1 uncultured Phycisphaeraceae bacterium
GCCGGATTGTGTGCCGCGGCAGTGATGCCCGGCCAGGCGACCTGCACCGACAACTGCGGATGCAGCGTCTCGTGCGCGCGGGGGGATGGCATGGACTGCTTCGCCGATTCGTACCCCGTCGGCACGATGATGCTGACGTGGACGGCGAGCGATCCGGCCGGTCGCAGTGTCAGCTGCAACCAGGTGATCGAGGTCAACGACGTGGAATCGCCGACGATCACCGCACCGCCCGATGTGACGGCCAAGAACGATCCGGGTCTGTGCACGGCCGCGGTCGATCCGGGCATGGCGACGTGCGACGACAACTGCGGCTCGTGCAGCATTACCTGCACGCGCGACGACGGGAAGGATTGCCACGCCGATCCCTACCCGGTGGGTACGACGACGCTGACGTGGACGGCGACGGATCCGGCCGGCAATGCCGCCAGCGCGACGCAGACCGTCACGGTGGCGGACAATGAGCCGCCGGCGATCACGAGTTGTCCGGCGTCTCTGACGGTGAAGAACGATCCCGGCCAGTGCTCAGCCGTCGTCGATCCGGGCATGGCCACGTGCAGCGACAATTGCGGCTCCTGCGAGGTGACGTGTTCGCGGGGCGACGGGTTGGATTGCTTCAGCGATCCGTACCCGGTGGGCACGATGACGCTGACGTGGACGGCGACCGACACAGCCGGCAACAGCACGACGTGCACGCAGACGATCACGGTCATGGATAATGAGAACCCGGTATTGACGCCGCCGGCGGACGTGATGACCAAGAACGATGCCGGCGCCTGTCAGGCGGATCTCAATCCGGGAACCGCCACCTGCACGGACAACTGTCCGACCTGCGACGTGACGTGCGCGCGGGACGACGGGTTGGATTGCTTCAACGATCCCTATCCGGTGGGCACGACGACGCTGACGTGGACGGGGACCGACGGGGCCGGCAACAGCGTGACCGGGACGCAAACGGTCACAGTGATGGACAACGAACCGCCAACGATCACGTGTGCGGGCGACATCGAGCAGCTCAGCGACGCCGACACGTGCGGGGCGGTCGTGACGTATGCCGATCCCGTCATCACCGACAACTGTGCACCGCCGGAGGCGGCGCCGACGTGGAACTGCACACCGCCCAGCGGATCGTTCTTCGACACGGGAACAACGCAGGTAACGTGTACGGCCACCGACGCCGCCGGCAATTCGGCAAGATGTATGTTCAACGTGACGGTGCTGCCGATGAGCACGGTGACGGTGGACATCCGGCTGGAAGGCGTCACGGTGTCGAGCCTGGAGCGATGCATCAGCTTCGGCGACGTCGGCACGTGCGATCCGGGAAGCTCTCCCGATCCGTCCGGTGTGCCGATCACCTTCGCTGCGGGACAGGGGAGCGGCGAGCTGACGGTGCCCAGCGATGCAAGCTGTCTGTGCGCCAAGGATGAGCTGCACACGCTCACGACCTGCGTGCCGCTCACCGTGGTGGGGACGACGTTCCATGCGTCGTTCACGGAGAACGGGAGCCTGATCTGCGGCGACGCGGACAATGACAACCTGGTGGACATCAACGATTTCGGCCGATGGTTCGCCGCCTTCCTCCAGCCGGTGGATCCGAACACGGCGGATTGTGCCTCGGTGGTGCCGCCGCCGTTCCATCCGGACTTCAACGGCAACGGGGTGGTGAACGCCGGGGACTTCGCGTGCATCGTCACCAACTTCCTGCGGCAGGGCGATGACCGCGCCTCGTGCTGCGTGCAACCGTGTCTGCCCCCTGCCAACGGACCGGCGGTAAGCGGTCCCGCCACCGGCCGGACCGTGGACACGTTGCGCGGAAACACCCTCTCGTCGGAGACCGGAGTCCGCGTCCCGATGGCGAAAGTCGACGTCCGCCGGATCGCGGACACGATCGGGCTGGAGGCGGCCCGGGCGGCCGACCGGGACGGTAACGGCGTCCTCGACGCACGCGACATCGCCCTCTTCGCCGAGGAGCAGGGACTGCCGCTGCCGGCCAGCTTCCGGACCTTCGTCGAAGAGGCCCGCAACGTGCAGGCCGAGTCGACGGACGGACTCGGTCAGAGCCGGCGCTGATCTCAGGAACGAGCCCGACTCAGGACCCAGATGCGGGGCGGACCTTCCGGTCGTCCGAGGCGACGGCCGGAGGGTCTCCCCGTGGCGTCCGGGGTTCCGGTCGATGATCCGTCCCTCGTTCGCTGGCGAGGATCGGATCTGCAAGGGGTTCTTTCGGGGGAAGGGCCGTACTTGTCCGGGGAGCACGAAGTGTGCCTCTGAAGTTCGCGGCGTGTTGTACAATGCGGCGTTCGTTTTGTTCCCCAGGAGCGAAGCGGTGGAGGGTGAAGGAGGGTGAAAGGGTGAAGGCGATGCGGCAAACACGTCGAGGGGCGGTAAGCGGGGCTGGGGTTTTCTTCGGGTTCCTTCTGATCGGCTTTGCTACCGTGTGGGCCGGACCGCCGGCGAGGCAGGTGCAGGTGAGGGTCGGTTCGGGCGGGACGGCGGGCACCGCGCTCGTGGATCTCGAACTGGTGCCGGTGGAAGACTTCCTGCACGTGGGACAGGTCTTCGAGGTACAGTTGATCGCCCGCACATCCGCTCCCGCCCAGCAGGCGATTTCCTCCATCAGCGTGGCGTTGCAGTGGGACGCCGCTTCCCTGACGTTGCTGGGCAATACCAACAACGGCCCCTACAACTGGATTTTTTCCGGGTTTCCCGATGATTCCGCCCTCGATGACCTGAACGGTTCCTTCCTTGACGGCGACGCCTTCTATCAGGCGCTGTCGAGCCCGGCTTCGCCGGCCCTTATCACCGCCCAGGGGCTCCTCGTCACGACGTTTCGATTCGAGGCCAAGGCGGTCACCGACACGGCGACCGTCACGATCGCACCGTCGCTGGGGAACTTCACCGTCTCCGAGGTGATCGGGGCCGACTTCGTCGGACAAAACGTCACGGGCGCGCTCGGCAGCGTCGTTTTGCACATCTGCCCCGGTCCTCCGGGCGATGAGGACAACGACGGCGTCCGCAATTGCTTCGATCTTTGCCCCGGCACACCGACTGGAGAGCCGGTCAACGCCGACGGCTGCTCGTGCAGCCAGATCACCTGCGACGACGGTGTTTTCTGCAATGGAGCGGAAACGTGTACGGCCGGTGTCTGCGGACCGGGCACGCCGCCGGTGCTCGACGACGGTGTCTCGTGCACGGTGGACACCTGTGACGAGGTCAACGACGTGGTGGTGC
>CAZNQN010000294.1:0-786 GCA_964574925.1 uncultured Phycisphaeraceae bacterium
GTATGCGCTGGTGCGGGTCGTCTTCGCGTGGATGGACATCTTCCCCCTCGACTGGAACCTTCGGACGGCGCGGGTGGCGGCGCGGATCTGGCCGAAGCTCGTCCCCCGCCACCGCCGCCGGGCCGTCGAACATCTTCGACGATCCTTCGAACATGAACTCTCTCCCGACGATATCGAGCGCCTCGCCGATCGGTGTCTGGCGAGCGTGGCCATGTTCCTCGTGGAGGCGATCTGCCTCCCGCGGCGCATCAGCCGCTTTAGTTGGAGCCGGTTCGTCGAGCTGAAGAACTTCCGCGAAGCGCTGGCGATCATCCTGGAGGGGCGCGGTGCGATCATGGTGACCGCCCATTACGGATCGTTCGAGCTGTCGGCGCATCTTCTGGCCGCCCTGGGTTTCGACGTCGCCGCCATCATGCGCCCGCTGGACAACGTCTATCTCAATGGCTTCGTCGTGCGAAGCCGGCGCACGCACGGGCTTACCCTGCTCGATAAGAAAGGGGCTGCGTCCGAGGTCGAAGACCTGCTGGAAAGGGGTTATCTGGTCTCCTTCGTGGGAGACCAGGACGCAGGGCGGAAGGGTTTGTTCGTGGATTTCTTCGGCCGGCCCGCGTCCACCTACAAATCCATCGGGCTGCTGGCCATGGCGACCGAGCGACCCATCATCGTCGGGTACGCCCGCCGCCTCGGCGACCGCGCCCGCTACGAGGTGGCTGTCGAACGGATCATCCACCCCCACGAGTGGCGCGACCGCAGCGATCCCCTCCGATGGATCACGCAGGAGTACAC
>CAZNQN010000294.1:796-3820 GCA_964574925.1 uncultured Phycisphaeraceae bacterium
GGAGTACACGAGCGCCGTCGAGCGCTTCGTCCGCCGCGACCCGGCCCAGTATCTGTGGATCCACCGGCGGTGGAAAACGACACCGCCGGCCCGAACCCGCGTTCCACGGCCCGCGGTCGGAAATCCGTGTGCATGAGCCGTCCCCGCCTGTCCGGCTCCGCATTTCGTCCGCCGCCACCCGTCCCCGGATTCGTTCTCGACGCTACGTCGCCCTTCCCCGGCCCGGAGAGAGAACGTACTGGATTTCGCCCGGCTCGCCCGCTTCGAACAGATCCATCGACGGATCACAGAAGGGTGTCAACAAGTCCAGGAACAGATCGACCCAGTCTCGCTTGATCGTCTCCCGCACGTCGGGTCGAAGGTTGTCCACCATGCGCATCAGCAGCGGCGCAACCGGCCGCAAGCCGATGTCCCAGATCTGGGCGTGCGTTCGCGTGATGAAGGGAACCGCCTGTCTGATGTGAAGCCCGGCGCGGCGAAAGCGTCGCTCCCATGTCGAACGGTCCGCCAGGGAAACCCAGCAGGAAAAACGCCCCCGCTCCAGCAGGTCCAGCACACGATCGCCCAGAATATCATGAGCGAAGCGAAGCGTATAATCCCTCAGACAATCCATTTTCACTTGTAAGATCAAAAATCCGTCCGGCCGGGTGATCCGCGCCAGTTCGCTCAAGAATCCGTCGATGTTCCTCACCCAGTAGGCCGCATTGCAATACACGGTCCGGAAGCTTTCATCCTCAAACGGCAACTTCTCATTGTTGTCATGATGGACCAGGCGACGATAGAGACCGAGTTTACCCGCCTTCTCGAGCATGGACGGTTTGCAGTCCGTTCCCACGTCGATCGTACACCTCGGTGCCGTTCGGATGGCCGGCTGGTAGTGCTCGTCCACATAATCGAAGATATCGGCATCAAGGGCTTTCACAGCATCTGCAACGTCGGCGGCTCCGAACACGTCGAACGACGGATCGAACACGCCGCCGTGATGCAGGAAACTGAAAACCCCGTCTCCACAACTGACATCGATCGAAGGCGCGGCCCACGGTGCGGACTCCAGAACCAGACTTCGCAGGGTCATCCAGAGGGCGTTCTCCGGACGGAGCCAATAGGCCTCCAGAAAACGACGCAACTTCTCCGTGCCATGCCGTCGACCCGCATCCCGATCCGATGTCGGTCCGATCCCGACGGTGGTCGTGCTCTCGATCACAGTGTGTTCTCCGGCAAAAACGATCCGACTCGTATGGTATCGACCCGCGGCAGCGCGTGGGCGGGATCGCGCGAACGTACCCATGCCTCTTCCGTCGTAAACGCTTCCGCAAAACCCGCGTCTTTGCACGCCCGACCGATGTCCCGATCGAATCGCCCGAACGGATAGGAGAAGGGCCGACGATCGGGCCCGAGCCCGGCCCGTAGGACGGTCGCAATCCTTCCCAGGTCCGCTCGCGCTTCCATCAAAGACATGTTCGTGTAGGGTTCGTGGAGAAAACCATGCCCGCCGATCGTATGCCCCATCCTCTGCATGGAGGTCAATTCCGCCCATCCCAGATACCATTCCTTCGCCCATCGCCGCGGAGAGCCGACATGGCGCTCGAACAGCGCATGCACGGCTTCGATCCGCAACGCCGACGGAAGCACCATCGTCAGAAGATATTTCAATCGCGCACGCGGCGGAGTTTCATAATGATAGAGGGCTTCGGCCGAATGAGCGTCCAAGGGGAACCGGCTCCGGGCCTCAGGCCCCACTTTCTCAAGCAACCAGTCCCACAATTCCCGTTCGAATCCTTCTTCGTCGAGCACGTTCAGCAGGATCTGCGTCGCGTGGGCGGCGAGAAGATGCTGCCCCGTGAGGACGACGCCGGGCACGAAGAACGTCCCCCGCAACCCAAGGGATTCGAGGATCGGCACGACCCCTCGCCAGTGATCCGCCAGGCCGTCATCGAAGGTGAGCAGGAACGATCGGCGGGCGATCGAATGGCGGCCTTTTCGCCACGCATAGAAGCGCGGCCAGTCGATCGGCTCCATCGTCCGGCAGAGTTCTTCCACCTGCGCGCGGAACTGCGCGGGCGAAAGCGCGCGGACGCCCGCTCGACCGGTCTCCCGAACCCACGGATCCGATGCCGTGTCGCGGACATAGTGGTACATGACGACGAGGCAGCGGCTTTCGGCGTCATGCGCCTCAACCACCGGGCCGCCGCTCGCCGGGCGGTCGTCGACCCTCGTTTCGTGTTCTCCCGGCACGTCGATCCTCGGCATGTTGGAATTCGCGCGGGCTGTGCGTTGCGGAGCCCTCCGCTCCTCATCCGCGGGCGGCAGACAGGATCGCCCGCCGCCGCTATCCTCTCCGGGGTTATCGGAATCGCGACGCCCGTGCGTTGAAGGGAATCTCATGGACGACGTCGAGATACGGCTTCTGCCCCAACCCCGTCGCCTCCACCGAAAGCAGGGACAGTGCCACGGGCTGGAACGGCTCCGCCCGGACCTCCGCGTCGACGACGCCCGCATCGAACGAGCGGTGCGCCGCTGGCTCGACGACCTGCATGCTGCGCGGCGCTCCCATCCGCCCTTCAGACCTACCGAAAACACGCCCGCCGATGCCGTCCGTCTCACGATCGCCATCGACGCCTCCGCCTCAACCTCGCCGGACGGCTATCGCCTCGACGTGCAGCCTGCCCGGATCACGATCGAGGGCGCGACGCCCGCCGGTTGTTTCTACGGCCTTCAGACGCTCGCCCAGCTTGTCGCTGTCGATGGATCCTCGGCTCCCTGCTGCACGATCGAAGACGCGCCCGATTTCCGTCTGCGGGGTCTCCTGCACGACGTAAGCCGGGGCAAAGTCCCCCGTTTACAAACGCTTCAGCATCTGGCGGACCGACTGGCCTCATTGAAAATCAATCATCTACAGCTTTACATCGAACACGCTTTCACATTCTCATTCGATCCCGACATCTGCGACGCCGACCACGGCCTGACCCCCGACGAAATCCGCGCACTCGATACCTGTTGTCGAGAACGGTTTATCGAACTCAC
>CAZNQN010000295.1:0-453 GCA_964574925.1 uncultured Phycisphaeraceae bacterium
AGCGTCTGTTTCTCCAAGGGACTGGGTGCGCCGGTGGGGTCGGCGGTGGCCGGGTCGCGCGAGGTCATCCGCCGCGTGCATCGTTTCCGCAAGATGTTCGGGGGCGGCATGAGGCAGGCGGGGATCATCGCGGCCGGGGCGCTCTACGCCCTGGAACACCACGTCGAGCGCCTCGCGGAGGACCACGTCAACGCCCGCCGATTGGCCGAGGGCATCGCCGAGATCGACGGACTGCACATCGATCCGGCGACCGTGGAAACGAACATCGTCTATTTCGACGTTGGGGGGGATCGCACCGCGGCCGCTCTGTGCGACGCCTTGCGCGAGCGCGGCGTGTGGATGCTGCCCGTCGGACCGAATCGGGTGCGAGCGGTGACGCATCTGGACGTTTCCGCCGACGGCATCGAACGGGCGATCAAGGCGCTGCGGACCGTAACCGCCGGCTCCTGAGTT
>CAZNQN010000295.1:463-3820 GCA_964574925.1 uncultured Phycisphaeraceae bacterium
ATCTTCCCCCATACGTGGCGTTCCGTTCATTCGCTGTTCGCCATCCACAGATACCGCTCCCTCACGGTCGCGGCTCAGTTTTGGCGATCGCGGCTCAGTTTCGGCGGTCGCGGCTCCGTTGCGGCGGTCGCGGTTCAGTTCCGTCGTGCAGCTTGATGGGGCAGCGCGGTGCTGTGTGCCGTCGCGGCGGCTACCAGGGGATCGGGGAGGCATCAGCCATGCCGGGGCCCAGCAGCACGGCGTTGAGCAGCAGCCGCCCGGTCCCCTCGAAATATCCCCGGAAGATCGGATCGCCGGCGAACAGCACCAGTTGCCCGTACCCGACCCGTTCCACCGTGGCATACGCGGTACCCGCCCAGCGCTTGCGCGCCTCAGGCCAGAGCAACCCGGACAGGCGCAGTTCTTTTTTCTCCGCCAGTCTCACCGGCGTTTGCACCGGATATTTTGACAGAAACGCATACGATCCGCTCAGCAGAACCGGCAAGCGGTTTTCATACGCCCGTCCCTCCGACAGCCCGAACGTCAGCCAGTGTTCCGGATCGAGCACGGCGTCCACGATCGCCCCGGTGGGCTGGAAGATCCGCAGCCAGGTGTCCTCTCGTTTGCGGGCGTCGAGATCGGCAGGCGGCGTTTCGGCGGGATCGTCTGCGTGTTTGTGGTCGTCGTGTTTCGGGTTGGATGCTTCGGAACCGTCCCAGATGCGGGCGGGATCGATTTCGACGTGGGCGGCCTGCTGCTCGCGCTGCCGTGCTTCCTCATAGATTTCCAGTTCGTCGAGGGCTTCGCGGCGGAGACGCACGGCGCTGAAGTCGGTGTCCTTGCGGGCGAGAAACGCGGCGCTGCCCCCGATGGCGATCAGCGTCCCGCCCGATTCCATCCACTGCTTGAGCCGCCGCCGGACGGGTTGGTTGAGCAGCGCCGGCAACACGTCCGTCCGCCACACGTGCGGCAGGATGATCACGTTGTAGCGGCGCAGGTCCGCCGAACCGAGGGCGGTGATGCTGATCGGCGATGTCTGCAATCCGACGCGGGCGTCCAGCAGGTGCCAGACGGACCCGAACGAGGTGGTGGCGACGGGCCACTGACTCACCAGGGCGACGCGCGGCCGGTCCAGCAGCACGAACCGTTGCCCGCCGAGGTCAGGTCCGCTCTCGCACAGGGCGGTATCGACGCCGCGCAGGTCCACGTCGAGCCCGTCGGCGGCGCGGACGAGGCGCTCCCGCGCGTCGGCGGGGTTCTCATTGTTGCGCAGCAGCAGCGTCCCGGGGAAGTGGTGCCGACCGGCGATCGAGAATCGCTCCGTCGCCACCCGCACCTTCAAACCGGCGGCGAGCAGACGGGCCGTTGCCCGATACACGTCGTGGGACGCCCCGTCGATGAGATACCCGTAGCGCGCCGCGGACGGCGCCTCCGTCTTTGGGGAGGGAACCTCATCGCTTGTGTCCACGGCGCTGACGTGCTTCGCCCAGTAGGCTTCCAGCCCGTAGGCCATGCTCAGGTTCCACGCGCTGACGTCATAGCTCCGCGTGCCGCGATGTTTCTCCAGATCCGTCCGCTCGTCCTTGAGGAAGCTGTCGGACATGCGCGGATCGAATTCGAGCAGGGCGCGAATCAAGCGTCGTCTCGGCTGGGCGGCCGAGACGATGAGCGTCCCGGCGGGAAAGGCGCGTGCGCCCTGTCGCCGCCCGCGCTGATCGAGGACGTTGGAGGCGGTGAGCCCGGCGCGGGCGAAGCCGATCTCGATGCCCTGACGGCGCAGCAGATCGGCGAAGCGGCGGAACAAGGCGCGGTCCGCCGGCGGCGGCAGCAGAAAGTATTCCTCGTCCGTCCGACCCGGCGCGACAGCCGCCTTCCGATCCGCGAAGAAGTCCCGGATGATCTCCACCCGGTGTTCGCGCAGCGTGCGGAGGTTGGCCAGGCTGGAGACGTAGTGGTGGTGGACGGATTCGCGGTAGGTCAGCACGTTGCCCGCCTCCTGTTTGACGGAGGTTCCGTCCACCCCCGCCTGTTCATAGAGGAGGCCGATCGCGCTTTGCAGGTTGCACCAGGCATTGGTGTACCCGGGGTACCATTCGTCGTACCACTCGCGGGTGTAGTAGCTCCACCCGTGACGGTCGAAAGCGCGGGCCTGATCGGCGGAGAAGCGCCGCCGCCAGCGTAGGTTCGTTTCCGTCAGGTTGTTGTTCCACGGTTCGCGCGGCGGATCGAACAGGTACGTCTCCAGCGGGCCCATCTCGTGCGAATCGACGACGAGATGGGGGTTCCACTCGATGATGGCGGCCGCCCGACCCCGCGTCTCCGGATGTACCTGCATCAACCAGTCACGGTTGAGGTCGAACAGGTAATGATTGCCGCGACCGGCCGACCACAGACCGGAATGTTGAAGGGCCTGGTAGTCGTCGCTGGGCACCTTGCCCGAAAGGTGCTGGAGCTGGGCGAGGTACCGTTCCCGTCCGTCGGGGTTCATGCAGGGGTCGATGTGGACGATCAACTCGTCGCGCAGGCGGCGGGTTTCGTCGTCGGTGCCGGCGGCCAGGCGGTAGGCGACCAGCAAAGCGGCGTCCACGCTGGACAGCTCGTCCCCGTGGATGCCGTAGGCAAGCCAGGCGATCCCCGGCAGCGTTTCGATCATCGCCTCGGGATCATCCCCTTCGGTGAGTTTACGAGGATCGGCGAGTTTGGCGTGCGCCGCGCGGATATCGTCGAGGCGTTTGTGGTTTCGTTCCCCCGTGACCGTCAGGTAATACAGCGTCCGTCCTTCATGCGAGACGGCGTAGGGGGTCAGCGTGACGAAGGGGGAAGATTCGGCCAGGGTCTTCAGATAGCGCACCATCGGTTCGTAACGGACGGCCCCTTCGCCCAGTGGATGGCCGATGATGGCGTCCGGCGTCGGCACGTTCGGATCGACCGAGGAGAGCCCCTCGAACGGCGTCGGCGCATCGGCGACCTGCGCGTTGTGATTCGCCCGCGCAACGCCCGGTTGAGCGCGGGCGCCCGCGCACCCGGTGATCAGGATCGTCAGCAGCACCCACTCCGGTTGACATCGAAGCCTCATTCTTCGTTTGTTCTCTTGAGTTACGTCTCCTTGCATGAATCGTCCCTCGTTGGAGTCTCCGTTTGGGGGGAAGACCGTGCCCGCTCCCGATGGCGAAGAGCCGGTCCCTTCTAGCGTACCCGAATCCGGCGCGGATGGCGAGAGGAAAACGAAAAACGGGAACGGCGAATTCTCAACGAAAGGAACGTCCGATCAGACGCGATCGAGGAAACGCCGGTTTGTCAGGATCCGTTTCCTTCACCGTTCTCTCTTCGTGCTTCGACATTCGCGAGGGACCGCTCCCTCACCTGTCTGCGTGCGGG
>CAZNQN010000296.1:0-2999 GCA_964574925.1 uncultured Phycisphaeraceae bacterium
CCGGCGTGTTGAAAATGCTTTGGCGGTTTGATGGTCAACGACTCAGCCACTGGCAGCGAACGTCCCAATCACACGCCAAATCACCTTTCTTCGCCTGCGAATCCGTAATCGCAACAACGAACCCGAAACTTCATCCCTTCAACCGCCGGAATTCTTTCGTCAACAGCGGCACAAGCGTGAACAGGTCGCAGACGCAGCCGTAGTTGGCCACCTGGAAGATGGGCGCCTCCCGCTTGGTGTTGATGGCCACGATCACCTTGCTGCCCCGCATCCCCGCGAGGTGCTGGATCGCCCCGTCGATGCCGCAGGCGATGTACAGGCGCGGCGTCACCACCTTGCCCGTCAACCCCACCTGCCGCGTGTGCGGCTGATACCCGGCGTCGCACGCCGCCCGCGACGCCCCCACCGCCCCGTCGAGCACCTCCGCCAGCTCATAGAGGATCTTGAAGTTCTCCTCCGACTTCAGCGCCCGACCGCCGGAGACCACGATGTCCGCCTCCGTAACGTCCTTGACCCCCGAACCGGTGCGCACCACCTCGCGCACGGTGAGCCGCTCGTCCGCCTCGCCCGGCTCCACGGGGATGGAGACGTGCTCGGCCTGTGCCCCGTCCTGCGGCTCGCCCGCGCTGTAGGCATTCGATCGAACGGTCACCACGCAGAGCCGGTCCCCCTTGAGCCGGAACGTCGCGCTGAATTTGCCCGCGTACATCGGCTTGTGGACGACGAGATCGTCGCCGTCGAGGCGCACCTCGGTACAGTCGATCGCCAGCGCCGCCTTCCGACGCGCCGCCACCCGCGACGCCAGATCACGCCCCAGAAACGTCGTCGGCACCAGCACGACCTTCGGATCGGCCCGGTCGAGCACCGCGGACATCGCGGCCGCGTACGGCATCGCGCGATAATAGCGCAGCGCTTCGTTTTCAGCCGTATACACCTTGACCGCACCGTGAGCGGCCGCCCCGTCCACCAGCCCGCCCACGTCGTTCCCGATCAGACACGCTTCCACCTGACCGCCCGTCGTACCCGCGAGTTCCTTCGCCAGGGCCAGCAACTGGTACGAGGCCGGATGAACCTTGCCCTCCCGCTGTTCTACAAACACGAGAATGTTTCGCGTATTGCTCATCGTTTCATGGTTTCCTTCATGCACACGGGTTGCCCGCTCGCCTAGATCACCTTCGCCTCCTCGCAGAGCAGGCGGACCAGTTCCCTGGCCATCTCCTCCGGTTCTCCTTCGATGAACTTGCATTCCGGTCGCGGCGGCGGCGGCGAAATCGACACGAACTCCACCGCCGACTTCAACCCGTCTTCGATCCCCAGGTCCGCCCCCGTCAGCACCGTCACCGGTTTCTTCTTCGCTTTCATCAGGTTGGGCAGGGACGGATACCGCGGCTCGACCAATCCTTTCTCGATGGTCAGCAGCACGGGCAGCGAGCCTTCGACCACCTCCTCCGCTCCTTCGATCCGCCTGCGGGCGACGAACGATCGGCCGTCCTCCGCCGGTTCGAACCCCTGCACGGCGCCGATGTGCGGCAGGTCGAGGAACTCGGCCAGCGCCGGTCCCACCGCCCCCGCGTCCAGGTCGATGTTGTGCTTGCCGCACAGGATCAGGTCGAAGCCCTGTTCATCCTTGCGCACGGCCGCTGCAAGAACCTCCGCCAGAAACAACTCGTTCATCGTGACCAGCTCGGGGTCGTTGACGTGGACGGCGCAGTCCGCCCCCATCGCCAGCGCCACGCGCAGCGCCTCGGCCGCCTTGTCTCCACCCACCGTCATCACCACGATCTGGGAGACGTCCCCGCGCTTTTCGCGCAGTTGAACGGCCAGCTCCACCCCGAACTCGTCGAACGGGTCGATCACCATCTTCAACCCGTCCGTCTCGATCCCCGATCCGTCCGCTTTGACCTTGATGGTCGCGTTGGAGTCGGGCACCTGTTTGACTACGGTGAGGATTCTCAACGTCCTGCTCTCCTTTCCGTTTGGACACGATCCGCCGCGTCCCCGCCGCGCCTCGATCCCCCGGACACCGCGATGCCCGGGAACGTTCCGCCCCCCGCAACGGGCGACGCACCCGCCGCCCGGCACGCGCCGTTCCACATGGGCGCCGAAACCCCATGATAGTCGATTCCCGCGCCGCGGACAGGGGGACGCCGCCGCGGCACCGGAAGCGCCCTCTGGATCGACACGCGCCCGCCGCGCTCAATACGCGATGCGAAACGTCGAGAACTGCCCCGTGGCGGAGGACTCCGAGACGTGCACTTCACGGATGTAGCCGGCCATCGCCCGCTCGACGGCCTGAACGAAGCGGTCCAGTTCCTCCGCAGTCCCTTCGGCCACCAGCTCCACCCGCCCGTCCGGCAGGTTGCGCACATATCCGGTCACGTCGAAATCGGCCGCCACGCGCTCGGTGGTGAAACGGAACCCCACCCCCTGCACGCGCCCGCTGAAGTAGACCGTTCGGCGGAGGCGCCCGCCTGGAGATTCACCATGCCCGCTCATGACTTCGGTCGGCGTTTGCGGAAGTAGACCTCCCGCCCGTCGTCGCGGAACTCCACCTCATCCATGTACGCCCGCATCAGCAGGATCCCCCGCCCCGTGGGAAGCGGCAACCGCTCCTGCGTCGTCGGATCGGGAACGCTGTCCGGGTCGAACCCCGCCCCCTCGTCGCGCACGATGACCTCCACCTGCTCCGCGGAGACTGCATAGCGGACGGTGATCTTCTTCTCCGGACAGCACTCGTTGCCGTGCTTCAGCGCGTTGCACAGCGCCTCCTCCAGCGCCAGCTTCACGCCGAAGACGGTCTCCTCCGGGTACTGCTCGCGACGAAGGGCTTCCAGAATCCGGTTCTTGGGCTCGACGGTCTCTTCCGGCGTGCTGCCGATGACCACGACCTCGAAGGGCGTCGCGTTGTCCGCGGAAGGATCGGTCATGGTCGGGCAGGAAGCGGACGCGCCGGCGGCCTGAAACGCCCCGGTATCCGACGCGGAAAACCATGCTCGTTT
>CAZNQN010000296.1:3009-3819 GCA_964574925.1 uncultured Phycisphaeraceae bacterium
TGCTCGTTTTCTCGTCCCGAGCCGGTGGCTTCAACCCGCACGAGGTCGCGATACGCCGTCCGCATCCAACCCCGCAAGGACCCGTCCGCCCGCTCGAATACCGCGCTAGAACGCCGCCAGCGCCTCGTCCGCCGTCTCATGGATGTCGAACAGTTTGTTGAGCCGCGTGATCTTGAACACTTCATAGATCGGCGGCGAGATGTCGGACAGCTTGAGCGTCCCCCCCTGCTCGGCCACCCGCTTGTTCAACCGGATCAACACCCCCAGCGCCGCGCTGGACAGGTGTTCGACGTTCTTGAAGGAAAGCAACAGCCGGATTCCCCGCACCCCCTCCACGATATCATCCAGCTCCGACTGGATTTCATGAATGCACAGTTCGTCGAGGATCTTGCGGTCGGCGAACTCCACCACCGTCACGCCGTTACGCTCCTGATAGGTCAGATGCGGTTGTTTCTCCGCCACGCGGCTGGTCCTCCGTGCAAAAAGGTCTTGCCATCCCGCCTACCGCCCGGTACAGTCTAGATTCACCCCGGAGGGTGTCAAGGAGCGGCGGGGCCTTCCGTGCGGAGCGGGCGAGACAGGAAGCGGCGCGGCCTTGCCTCCGCAATCGCAAAACCCGCCCCCGCCGCGAATCGAACGTGAAACGATCGACCATTCTGCTTGCGCTGTTGACCGTGCTCACGGCGACCGGCGTCGCCGGCGCCTGGGGACCGGGCATCCATGTCGGCCTGGGCGCGACGATGCTGGAAAACGCCGCCCTGCTGCCCGCCGGTCTCGCCGCCCTGCTGCTGCGCAACCGCTGGGCGTACC
>CAZNQN010000297.1:0-3819 GCA_964574925.1 uncultured Phycisphaeraceae bacterium
CCCTGGAGGAGAAGGGCGAGGCAGCGGGCCCGGAAGAACAGGCTTTCCAGATGAAACGGGTGATCGGGGGCGACGAGGGCGTACTGGCGGGCGGCCCGCTCGTAGTCACCGGATTCGTCGAGGAACTGGGCGTAGTAGAAGCGCCAGGTGCGGGCGGCGTCACTTTTCGGATAACGCTCGAGCAGAGTCCGTAACGCATCGCGGTAACGCCGTTTCGCTCGGGCGGATTCCGGTCGTTCTTCATAGAGATGCGAGGCGAGGCGGACGGCCAGCCGGGCCGCCCGGGCGGCGTCGGGAAAATCGGAGTGCTCGCGCGCGATCCGGAGGAAGCGGTCGGCCGCCGCCGCTTCGTCGCCCGAACGGACGTACGCGACGGCGAGGTTGTACATCACCTCCGGCACGATTTGCGGGGGAGCGTTGGGATCGGCGACGAACGCCTCGGCCGTCTTGATGCATCGTTGCAAGAGGGGTTCCGCCCGGTCGGGATTCTGATCGGCATCGTAGAGCAGCCCGGCGACGAGGGCGGAGCGCTCGACGGGGTCGAGACGGTCAGGCTCGACGTCGGGCGGCAACGCATCGTAGAGGACGGCGTAGACTTCGTCCCTGTGTTCGGGATGGGCGGCGACGAGGCGGACGATCGCCTTCCAGGCATTGCGCTGCGCCTCGCGGGCCTCCTCCTCCCGTCCGCTTCGGCGGAGCGACTCGGCCTGAAGGCGGTACACGAACCGTTCCGCCAGTGCCGCCGACCAGGAGGATTCGAAGGAATCCCCCGGTTCGCGGTCGATGGCTTCGCGGAACGTCTGGAGGTTTTGCAGGGCCACCTCGAACCGATTCGCCTGCGCCTCGTTGCGGATCTGTTCGAGATGGGCGAGGGTCACGGCCCAGGCGATCCGCTGCCGTTCGTTGCGGTTCTGGATGCCGCCGGCGATGTCCAGCGCCCGGCGGAGGCGGTCGCGCGCTTCGGGATGGTCGTTGAGCAGACGATGGGCCATGCCGGACAGCAACCACGTCTGCACCTGCACGCCGGAGGTGTGATGGGGGATGTTCAGAAAAGACGGATCGTCGTGCAGGCGATCGACGATCTCGTGCAACTGGGCGGTTCGCAGGGGGTCGTCGGTCCGGCGGGCGGCGGCATCGTACAGCAATGCCCACAGCAGCAGGTATCGTGATTCCGGGCCGAGCCGGTCGATCGTTTCGATGTAGCCTTCCTCCTCGAGCCGCTCGAACTGGCGGGCGGTGAGGGTTTCGATCCGGCGGTCCTCGCGGGCGAGGTCCTCCAGTTGCTTCCGCAGTGTCCGAACCGCACGGGTGGTGACGGTTTGCAGGCGGGCGCGGTCCCGGTCGCCGATCACCCGGTAGAGCAGGTTGGTCAACTGCGGCTCCGTTTCGTCGTACAGCAGGGACCGGGCGAGCGACATCCGCCACGAGAACCGTCGCGGATCGTCCTCGGCGTCTTCCAGCAGGGATTCGAGGATGCGGTCGGCCTCGCGCACCGCAGCCGACCGTTCCGCGCGAGGGCGGGTGGCGTCGGCGTACTCCATCATCTTGATGTCGCGGAGCATCAGCAGACGTTCCGTTTCGCTGGTGGGGGGATAGTCGCGCAGGTGCAGTTCGAGCAGCGCGGTCAGTCCGCGTTTCTTGAGACCGGCGCGGAAGGCGGCCGTGCTGAGCCGCTGCTCCTCCGCGGGCAATGCGGGCGGCGAGGCGGGCGGTGCGTTCGCCTCCGGGGCCGTCGCCGCGAGCACGGAAACGATCAGCCGGACGAACACCCTTACGGTTCCCCGAAGGCGATGCGCTTGCACCCGGCGCGCAGGGCGGCGTTCCAGCAGCGGACCACGTGGTCCCAGGGCACGTCGTCCTCGGCCAGGATGACCACCGGCGTCTTCTCGTCGAACCCCTTCTGCGCCTGGATGCCCTTCAACACGTCCGGAAGGTCGGTGAAGGCGGCCGGGGCGACATCGAAATGGTCGATGCGGATGGCGTAGTCCTCGGGTCCGGGACCGGTGCGGGAGAGACGGATCACGATGGGGCTGATGGGCAGGGGGACACCGGTGACTGGTCCGACCTCCGGCATGGAGGAGGCGAGGATGCCCTCGGCCCGCTCGAAGGTGCTGGTGACGAGAAAGAAGATCAGCAGCAGAAACGTCATGTCGATCATGGGGGCAAGATGCACGCTGAGGTTGAGGGTACGACGGCGGCGCCGCTGCCGCATGCGCGACAGCAGGAGCGATTCGCTCGTTTTGTCGTTCGGGGCCGATCCGGAACGCGGCATCTTACGGATCCTCCGACACGTGGGCGACGACGTTGAGCATGGTGATCTTGTTTTCGGCGAGGACGCGCATGACGGCGCGCACGGCTGCATAAGGCAACCGGCGATCGGCGCGGATCACCGCCTGCATGTTGGGCACGTCGTGTTTCCAGACGGCGAGTCGCTCGGCCATTTTTTCCAGCGGTTCGGGGGGATTGGGCCCCAGGCTGTAAAGCGTCCCCCGGTCCGGATGGGCGGGGTCGGCGGGGCGACAGTTGATCACCACCCGTTCGGGCATGTGAACGATGCGTGCCCGGCTGTGCTTCGGCGTGGGAAGCTGCATGGGAATCTGCTCGGCGGAGGAGAAGCGCGTCACGAGCATAAAAAAGATCGTCAGCAGGAAGATCACGTCCACCATGGGCGTGGCGTTGAAGATCATGGTGTCCGAGACGTCGCGCCCGAAACGGAATCGCTGACGGCTCATGCGCTCGCCTCCGTCGCCGCGGGTGTCTGCTCGGCCGGCGCGGCAGGCGGCGGGGCTTGCGAGTCGGTCTCGGTCTCCGCCGGCTGGAAGACGGAGAGGATATGTTCGGCCGCCAGGGCGCATTCCGCCGTCAGCACGTCGATGCGGTTGCGGAAGACGGCGTAGATGCTCAGGGCGGGGATGGCGACGGCCAGGCCCCAGAAGGTGGTGATCAGCGCGATGGCGATGCGGTCGGCCACCACTCGCGCCCCCGGGAAGGTGTCGGACGCGTGGATCTCCGCGAACAGCAGGATCATCCCCGTCACCGTGCCCAGCAGACCGATCATCGGCGACACGTTGCCGATGATGTTGAGGTATTCCGTCTTGCGGTAGAGCTTGGCGGCGCGTTCCTCGAGCGTTTCCGCAATCGCGCGTTCCATGGCCTCGTACCCCTTGGACGCCTCCCGCAATGCGGCGTGGACGACGTAGCCGATCATGCTGGGTTCCTCGGCGGTGTATTCGACGGCCTCGACGTAACGCTTCTGGTCGATCAGCGCCTTGGTGTGTCGAACAGCCTGGGGCGGCACGATGCTGCGGCGGCGGATCGAGAAGCAGTGCTCGATCGCCAGCGCCACCGTGACCACGGACAGACCGATCAGTCCGAACCCGATCGGTCCCCCCTTGACCACGAAGAAGTCGAAATACTTGACGTCCGCCGCCGGGGCAGCGCCGTTTTCCTCCTGCGCCGTCGCCGGGACGGGCCAGAGACAGCCGCTCAGCAGGAAGATGCAGACTGTTTTCCGAAGCGCGCCGCGTAAGTTCCGAATCCGTCCGCGCACATTCCCAAGCCGGCCGCACGGGTTCCGAGGTCCGCCGCACGAATTCCCAAGCTGGTTGCACGGGCTCCAAGGCCCGCCGCATGAGTTCCGAGGTCCGCCGCGGGAATCCCGATGCGCGCCGCACGAGTTCCGAAGCGCGCTCCGTGAAACGAGCTTTGTCGGGTCCGTTCGCTCTCGACCGACCGCGGAGACGGACATCCGCAGCTCCGTGCCTTCCGCCGTTTCCCGATCATCCTGCGTTTTCGTGCCCCGAGCCGCGGGCTTCAGCC
>CAZNQN010000298.1:0-3808 GCA_964574925.1 uncultured Phycisphaeraceae bacterium
TGGTGCATTTCCCGCCAGCTCTGGTGGGGACACCGGATCCCCGTGTGGCAGCGTGCATCGTCCGGAAAAGAACACAATGATGACGCTGATGACAATCAGGTCGCTCGGCTCCTGGCCGAAGGGCGCATCGCGTCGCTTTCGACACAAGAACCATCAGCACCTTTCGCAGAGACTGCCGGCGACGGACCGGCCCCATCTGCGTCCGCAGTCGAGTATGTCTGCGTGCGCGATGGGGGCGACACCGAGGCGGTCGAAGCGCTTGAACGTGCCGGTTTCACCCAGGATCCCGACGTCCTCGACACGTGGTTTTCCAGTGCCCTCTGGCCGTTCAGCACGCTCGGCTGGCCCGACGTAACGCCGCACCTGAAACAGTACTATCCCGGCTCCGTCCTTTGCACCTCGCGGGACATCATCACCAACTGGGTGGCGCGGATGGTGATGTTCGGCCTGTACGCGATGGGTGAAGTCCCCTTCGATCACGTCTACATTCATCCGAAGATCCTCGACGGGCGGGGGGAGACGATGAGCAAGTCGAAGGGCAACGGCGTCGACCCGGTGGACATCATCCACACGCACGGCGCCGATGCCCTGCGCTACACGATGGCGGACATGACCACCGAAACGCAGGACATCCGCATGCCGGTGGAATACGTCTGTCCGCATTGCGGCCGGCTCACACGGCAGGAAGACGCCCTCAAAGCCGAGCAGCAGGACCGCAAGTCGCGCGGCGAAAAGCTCACCCGCCGTCTTCAGCCCTCCGACTGTCGGCGCGTCCGCTGCACGAATCCGGACTGCGGCCGCCCCTTCGCCACGCAATGGGCTGATGAGGAAACCAAAAAGGCGCTCGGTCTGGGGCGGGAGACGTCCGACAAGTTCGACATCGGCCGCAACTTCTGCAACAAACTCTGGAACGCCGCCCGCTTCGCCTTCATGCACCTGAAAGACACACCCTGCGACCGGCTGGAGATTCAGCACCTTCCGCCGGAAGACCGCTGGATCCTCGCCCGCCTCTCGCAGACCATCCGACGGTATCACAACTGTCTGGAAAACTATCAGTTCTCCGCCTCCGTCAAGGAACTGCGCGAGTTTTTCTGGGACGCCCTGTGCGACTGGTACATCGAACTGACCAAACCGCGACTGGCACACGCGGAAGGTGTCCGTGATGCGCCGAATCGGCCAACCCCCGATGCGGCCCGACAGGTGCTGGCCTTCTGCATGGACCAGGTGCTGCGTCTGTGGCACCCGACGATTCCTTTCATCACGGAGCGCCTGTGGGCGCAGCTCAATGAGCTGGCGCCGCGCCGCGGATTGCCGGGGCTTGTGGAATTGCACACGGAATCCCTCCTCGTCTCCGCCGCCTTTCCGCCGGAAGACGGCTATCCCGATCTGGAGGACGAGCGCCTGCTCGAAACCTTCGCAGGCTTGCAGGACGTTACCCGCGGCGTGCGCGATCTGCGGGCGAAAAGCGGACTCTCTCCCAAACAGACCGTGGAGGTCACCGCCATTGTGCCCGACGCCGAGCTTCCCCATTTGCAGGCGCACGCTCACATTGTTCGTCACATGGCCGGCATCGGGGAATTGCATCTTTCTTCTGCGGGCAAGCGTCCGAGGAACGCGGCCGGCTTGACGATCCGCGGCTTCCGCCTCTACCTGCACGACGTCAGCGACGACGAGGCCGAGCGCAAACGCACAAGGCGCGCCCTCGAACAACTGGAACAACAGATTGCGGGCAAGGAAAAGAAACTCGCCAACGAGCAGTTCGTCACCCGCGCCAAACCGGAGATCGTAGAGGCGGAGCGGAAACGACTGGCCGAACTGCTCGCGCAGCGGGACGCCCTGCGGCAGCACCTCGCCGAACTGGCGGAATGAGAATAGGGGGCAGCACCTCGAACACACCGGCTCGAAACAGCGAGTCTTGTTGCCGAGACCGTTGCGTTTCGAACGCGCGGCCGCAGATGAGCACCGCATCCCGGAACAGAGCCGCGACGACGGAACAGAGCCGCGACCGTAAGGGAGCGGGAAACCCGATGGCGACTTCAGATGGCAAAACCGTGAACAAACCGAAAAATGGAGCGTTTTCGCTTTCCTGCCCGATCCGTAGGCTTGAAGCCACAGCGACGGAGGAGGATCGCATCGACCTCCAAGGGCACAGGGAGCGCCGCAGCATTTCGAGAAATGCTCTATCGGGTGAAACCGGAGGTGATCGTCATGAACTGTCCGAACTGCAACGCCGCGCTGGAGCCGATCACGTATGAGGGCATCACGATCGAGACGTGCCCCGCTTGCGGTGGGGAATGGCTGGACGCCGGCGAACTGCGGCACATCGTCAAGGCTCGCGAAGTGCGTTTCGACGAGGCCCAGCGCCGCGCCCTCGCGCAGGCGACGAAGATCACACCGGTCGATCTCGCCCGGGCAGACCGCGATCTCCTTTGCCCCAAATGCGGGGGCCGCACCGACGCCCTCAACTACGGCGGCGACTCGGGACTGATCATCGACCGCTGTCCGGACTGTCATGGCATCTGGCTGGACGCCGGCGAGCTGGAGAAGGTGCAGATGCTCGTGGAAGGTTGGGAGGACGGTTTGCCCGATGACCTGAAACAGCACGGCGCCCGTCTGCGGCGGATCGCCCGCGAGGTCGAGGAGCGCTCCAAAGTGAAGGTCTCCCGCTTCGGTTTCATCAACGCCATCATCAACGGCATCCTCGACCTGCCTTTCTAAAGCATTGGTGTTGTTTTTGTGTCCGTGCCGCGGGCTTGAAGCCCGCGCGATGTCTTCGTGCCCCATCCGCATCCCGTGGGGATTCGTCCGGACCCCCGTTTCGAGCAATACGATCCCCGAATCGTTTTTTGAAGTCCTGCCGGATCGCAGTGCCGCCATTCGGTGCAGGCCCGGCCGGTCGAAAAAAATCGCCCAAAAATATTGACCAGCAATACCCCGGGACATATAGTTCGGAATATGTTAGGGTTGCCGGCCCGGGAGCGGGGAGGTCCGGTGCACGCGCGACGGACCGCGCCGGCGTCATCGAGCGCCGAAAACCTGCACGGCCGGGGCAGAGTGGGGGGAGCGAGGAGGTTTCCGAGGATGCGACAGCGATCGACCGGCGGCGACCAGACGATCCGCATCGCGTGCGAGGTCCGCACGGTCCTCGGTCGCGCCACGAATCGAACGGCCGAGGTGGGGAGCGCCTTCGGCCTGCCGCCGTGCGAGCGAAAGGTGACCCTGCTCGAACCGGTGGATCTGCGTCTCGGGCCGGGACGGCTCATCGCGCTCGTCGGTCCCTCCGGCAGCGGCAAGACCACCGCCTTGGAGGCGCTCGAACGGCGCTTCCCGGCGTCGTGTCGCGTGGGAGCGGTCTCGTTCCCGGACGGCGTGGCCGTCGTGGACCGCATCGCCCCCGGGGACTGTCTGGAAGACGCCCTGTCGATCCTGACTCGATGCGGCCTCGGCGAGCCGGCCCTTTGGATCCGGCCGTTCCGGCACCTCTCCGAAGGCGAGAAGTTCCGCGCCCGCCTCGCCCGCGCCATCGCCCTGCACGCGCACCTGTCGTCCCGTGTACCGTTGCTCTGCGACGAGTTCGGCTCCCTGCTGCATCGCCGGGCGGCAAGGGCCATCGCCTACGGCCTGCGCAGGCTCACCACGCAATACGGCCTGACGGTGGTGGTGGCCTCCGCCCACGACGACATCCTCCCCGATCTTCAGCCGGATCAATTGATCCGCTTCGACGGGCGCGGTCGCAGTGGGGTGGGGGCGCTCGCCGTTCGGCCGGGGCGGACGTTCAGTCTGCGGCGGCGCATGCGGATCGAAGCGG
>CAZNQN010000299.1:0-3795 GCA_964574925.1 uncultured Phycisphaeraceae bacterium
CGGCGTGGAAACGCCGTTCGGCGAGGGGGACGTGGACTGGGCGCTTTTGCTGGCGGCGATCAGCGGGACGGATTTCGCGGGTCCGTACGTCCTGCGGCGGCGGATGTCGGCGCGTCCGCTGGAGGAACTCGCGGCGGCCCGGGCGGCCTTCAAACAACGGCTGCCGAGCACATGACGGTGCTTTTTATTCTCACGTCCCGCCCGATTCCTCGAAATCCCCCATACAGGCAACGCGAGAAGGACCGGTCCGCCGTTTCAAGAACGACGTGACGCATCATGCGCCCTTCGTATTTCGCTCCCTTGCCAGAATGTGTGCTCCCGCGCACAGGCATGCGGTCGCGGCTCGGTTCGGCCACCGCCGCTCGTTTTGACCATCCTGTGCCGATCCGCAAGCGATGATCGGGAATACCTACGCAGCGCTTCAACGGCCCGGGGCGGTCGGCGGTTTTGTTCTCATTTATGTTGATGCGTTTCCTTGTTGAACACTCGTCTCCAATTGCGCCGATGGGATCTTTCCGCAGGCCGGCGGACGGGGTTGTCGCAGGCCGCTCGCCCGGCGACAATGCGTTTCCTCGTG
This sequence comes from uncultured Phycisphaeraceae bacterium, assembly GCA_964574925.1. Lineage (GTDB taxonomy): Bacteria > Planctomycetota > Phycisphaerae > UBA1845 > UBA1845 > CAZNQN01. Next base: position 578 of record CAZNQN010000299.1, read on the forward strand.
TCGAAGGCGCGGCGGCGCGGTCCGATCGACGCCCGACGGAAACAGAACCTTGAGGAGTGGAACCGATGGTGTGGACGGCATGGTGGATGATGACGATGGCGCCGGCGCTGGGGCAGGCGCCGTCCTCGGGAGCGGTCAACGTGGCGGTGGTGGACGTTCCGCGGGTGTCGGAGCAGTACGAGCGGACGCCGGAGCTGGAAGCGAAGTTCGAACAGCGACGTCTCCAGTTCAATCAGCATCGCAAGGAGCTTCGCGATCAGATCGACCGGCTCAACCAGGCGCTGAAGGAACAGTTCAAGCCGGGGACGGACGCGTTCGACGAACGGCGCAAACAACTGGTGACGCTCCAGGCGGAACTCGACTGGTACACGGAGACGGAAAGCCAGAAGATCGAGGCGGGTCTGGCGGGGGCGTTGCAGCAGATCTACCTGGACATCCAGGCGGCGATCCGCGAGGTGGCGGAGCGGCGGGGCATCGACATCGTGCTCGCCGCCGACCATCTCCCCCCCGACGCCCCCCCCACCACCGGGCAGGCGAGACAGCAGATCATGCTTCAAAAAGTCGTCTACTGGAATCCGCGCGTGGACATCACGGATGCCGTGATCAAGCGGCTCAACGAGCGATACCGGGCGAAGAAGCTGGCGTCTCCGGGCGGCGCCGGCGGTGGCCAACCGACGCCCTGAGCGTGATCGGCACGGCGATTCCGTGACAACGTCCATACTTCCTACGGCTCTGCCCGACGGGGCCGATGAGGCGCCCGCCAGCGTTGAACCCCCCGATGCGGAAGGGCATAATATCCGCGGGCGGCGGACCGTGTCGCGCGGCTCCGAGGAAAGAGCGATCGAAGACGATTCGGGCGGACGCGGGACGGGTGGAACCTTGCCTTTCCAGCAGACCATCAGTCGAGAGGTGGCGTGCAGCGGTCGCGGACTCTTCACCGGCGAGGCGGTGACCCTGCGCATGCGCCCGGCCGATCCGTACAGCGGCATCTGCTTCGTGCGCACCGATCAGTCGCCCCCCATCCGCATCGCCGCCCGCGTGGAGAACGTCACCAAGCGGGCAAGGCGCACGTCGCTGCGGAACGGGACGGTGGCCATCGAGACGGTGGAACACTGTCTCAGTGCCTGTGCGGGACTGGGCGTGGACAATCTCATCATCGAACTGGACGGCAACGAGCTTCCCGGTCTGGACGGTTCCTGTCAGGAGTTCGTGGAGAAGCTGCGGGCGGGAGGGATTCGTCCTCAGGAGGCGCCCTGCGAACCGTTCGTGATCGATGAGGTCGTGCGGGTGGTGGACGAAGACGCGGAACTGGTGGCGCTTCCGCCGCTGCCGTCCCAGGGAGAGACGCTGGAGATCGCCTACGATCTGGACTACGGAGACGACGGACCGATTCCGCGGCAGACGTATCGGGTGCAGGTGACGCCGGAGACCTTCGAGGCCAACATCGCCCCGGCGCGAACGTTCGTGCTGGAGCGGGAGGCGGAAGAACTTCGAGCGGCGGGGCTGGGACTGCACCTGACCTACGAAGACCTGCTGGTGGTCGGACGCGACGGTCCGATCGACAACCGCCTTCGGTTTCCGGACGAATACGTCCGTCACAAGATTCTCGATCTGATCGGGGACCTGGGCTTGTTCGGGGGGCGGATCGTCGGAAGGATCTATGCGAGAAAAAGCGGTCACGCCCTCAATCACGAACTGGTGCGGGCGTTGCGGCGGGCGCAGGAGGCGCGGCAGCGCAGCGGGCTTCCCGTCCGACCGGCCGAGTTGGACATCCATCGGATCCAGCGGATCCTCCCCCATCGGTATCCGTTCCTGATGATCGACCGGGTGGTGGAGGTGGAGGGCAGCCGGCGGATCGTGGGGATCAAGAACGTCTCCATCAACGAGCCGTACTTCCAGGGGCACTATCCGGGCGACCCGATCATGCCGGGCGTGCTCATCATCGAGGCGATGGCGCAGATCGGCGGCGTGCTGCTCAGCCAGGAGCTGGAACACAAGGGGAAGGTGGCCGTGCTGCTGAGTCTGGACCGCGTGAAGTTTCGCCGTCCCGTTCGGCCCGGTGATCAACTGGTGCTGGAGGCGGAGACGGTGCGCGTCCGATCCAACACCGGGCACGTGCGCGGTCGGGCGAGCGTGGCGGGGGAACTGGCGGCGGAGGCGGACATCAAGTTCATCCTGACGGACGCGGAGGCGCACTGAGTCGGCGGGATACGGACATGGACAAGGCGCGGATCCATCCTACAGCCGTGGTCAGCCCCGAGGCGCGGATCGGTCGGAACGTGGAGATCGGCCCGTACAGCGTGATCGGTCCGCGCGTGACGATCGGCGACGGGTGCAAGATCCATCATCACGTGACGATCGACGGCGACACCACGCTGGGTGAGCATTGCGAGGTCTTTCCGCAGGCCGTGCTGGGACTTCCGCCGCAAGATTTGAAATGGCGGGGTGAGCGAACCCGTCTGATCATCGGGAAGAACAACATCATCCGCGAGATGGTGACGGCCCATCCGGGGACGGCCAACGGCGGCGGCGTGACGCGGATCGGGGACGGCAACCTGCTGCTGGTGGGGGTGCACGTGGCGCACGACTGTCACATCGGCGACGGGTGCATCCTGGCCAACTACGTCCAGCTTGCCGGGCACGTGCACGTGGAAGACCACGTAAACATGGGCGGCTGCACGAGTGTGCACCATTTCGTCACCATCGGCCGGCATGCGTTCGTGGGCGGCATGACGCGGGTCTCAGCGGACGTGCCGCCGTACATGGTGGTGGTGGCGGCGCGCGGCAGCCGGGCGGAGACGCGGATGGTCAACGGCGTCGGCTTGCAGCGCAGCGGCTTCCGCAACGAAGACATCGCGGCGCTGAAGGCGGCGTTCATGAAGATCTTCGCCCGCCGGGCGCGGCTCAGCGGGCTGGGCATCGCCGAGCGGGTGCAGCGGGTGCTCGACGAGCCGGACGTCAATCCCCACGTGCGATACCTGTGCGAGTTCCTCCAGCGGTCGTTCACGCACGGGCGGCACGGGCGGTACCTGGAATCGCTGCGGGCCGATCCCGTCCGCCGCGATTCGTGGAAACTCAAAAGCCGCTTCACGCTCACCGTGCACGTCGTGGGCAACGGGTCGGTGGAGCGGGTGCGGCTCTCGCCGCGCCAGCGGCGGCTGCTGGAGCTGGTGAACGGGGTCCGCCCGCTCGAGGAGGTGACCGGGCAGTTCTCGGTC
>CAZNQN010000300.1:0-2990 GCA_964574925.1 uncultured Phycisphaeraceae bacterium
CAATGCTGATGACCGAACGGCGAGGGGCTGGGCGGATAGTTGGCCGGAATCTCGTAGAGATAGACCGGCACACCCGCCCGATCGAGTTCGTCCCAGAACGGCGTGCCGCCGCGACGGAGTCGGGTCTCGATCCCCCGCTGCCGGAAAGGCCAGAACCGCAACGGCAGGCGGTATCCGTCCACCTCCCAGCCCTCGTCGCCGCCGACGGTTTCCGCCGCCGAATAGTACGGCTCGCACTGTCGGCGCGGATCGCGGTGGATGAAGTCGAAGATGCCGTGAACGCCGGGATTGGCGCCGGTGATGAAACTCGCCCACGCCACCGGGCTTTGCGGCGGGATCGTGGTGCCGAGGCGGCGATAGCCGCCGATCGCCCGCATCCTCGCCAGGTTGGGCAACCGCCCCTCGTCCATGAGACGCTCGCAAAGACGGGGGTCCATGCCGTCGAAGCCCAGCACGATGACTTTCGGACAGCGGGATGCCTCACCCTTCCCGCCGCAACCGACCAGAAAAAGGAGCAGTACCGCCGTCGTCGCGACCGCCTCCTTTATGTTCGCCTCCGCCCGCCGCTTCATGTCCGGTCCGCCTTTTGCTTTCCGTTCACCGCGACGCGCAGCGGTCGGCCGTCCATGTGTTTCGGCACGTCCACCCCGAACAATTCGAGCACGGTCGGGCCGATGTCCATCAGCCGCGGACGCTCGTCTTCGATCCTGCGGTTGCAGAACAGCACGCCGGGGATCAGCTTCGGGTCGATGCAGTGGTCGCCGCTCCAGGCTTTGGTGTTGTCGTGGAACAGCCGGTCCGTACGCTGCCCGATCGCCGCCTCCCAGCAGACGCGGTACCCCCGGTTGTACCCCACGATCACGTCCGGCGCTTCCGCGCGGTACGGACCGCGATACGTTTCCGGCGCGGGGAACGCCCGATGAATCGCCACCTCGCCGCGCTCCTCGTCCCGAAGCCCCGTCAATCGACGGCACAGCTCCGCCCGCAGATCGGCCGCCTCGCCCGGCTCCACGATGCCCTGCGATTCCCGTCCCCGCACGTTGAGCCAGATCCCCGCCAGCCCCAGGGCATACGCCCGCGTCTTCGACCAGTCCACGTCCGCCAGGTACTTGCCGCTGCCCGCGCCCGCGTTCCACGCCAGGTATCCGTTCTTCTCCAGCCAGTAGTTGAGATCCACGCCCCGGCGGAAGGAATTGAACCCGTGGTCGGAGAGCACCATCACCACCGTCTCGCCGTCGTCACAGGCGGCCAGCGTCCGCCCCACGAGGTCGTCCATGCGTTCGTAGAGTTCCTCGATGGCCTGACGGCGTTCGCGCCCGCCCTGCCCGCCGTGCGCCGGATGCTCCGCGTCCAGATACCGCCAGAACATATGCTGGATCCGGTCGGTCCCGTCGAACACGCACACGACCAGCCCGCGGCGAACCTTCTCCAGCGCGTCGAAGAACATCGCCTCCCGCTCGCGGTCCGCCTCGAGGCACTGATGCAGGAACCCCTCGTCGTCGAGGATGCGGGCATTCAGCGCCCAGGTATCCTCCGCAAGTCCCAGCGTCGCGAAAAGCCCCTGGTTCTTGGCGAGATACGCCGCGTAGACGTTCGGATAGGAGATGGGCATCGCGGGCCGCTCCGGATCGATCTGGATGGGCGTGACGTACAGCGCGAATTCCGGCTCGGTGCTGAGGAGCTGGAACTCGCAGATGCCCCGCACGCGCACGCCCGCCCCCATGCGAAACACCACCCGCACCCACGGCGTGTATCGTCCCGCCTCAAGCGGATACGTCTGACCCTCGACCGTCAGCAGCGCCCGGTCCTTCCCCGTGATCCGGACCTCGAACGGGCAGCGCAGCTCCCCGCCGTTTTCGTGCAGTTCGTCCGGCGGACCGATCAGATACGAACGTATCCGGTCGCCCTCCCGGCGGACGGTGATCCGTTCCCCGCCGGTGTATTCGTCCTCCTCCGCCGGGCGCGTGGTGTAGTACGTGAACGTCCCCTGACTGCCGCGCAGATCGGGCACGCACATGGCCGACAGGAGCACCCCGCGGAACGGCTCCGGCGGGAAGGTGATCGGGACGCGAAGGATGTTGCTGAACACGCCGTGCCGGCCGAGCACGTTCCAGAACGGCACGCCCTTGCGCAGCAACCGGATGTCGGGTTTGCCCAGGGGCAGGCGGTATCGTCCGATGCGAAGGACGCGCGACGGGCCATGGATGCTCACGGACGATAGGAGCGGCCGATACGTCCGCCGGTCGCGGGTGAGAAAATCGAAGACGTTGTGCTTGCCCGGATTGCAACCCGTCAGGAACGTGGACCACGCCACCGGCGAAAGCGGCGGCAACGTCGTCCCCAGGCGTTTGAAGCATCCCCGCTCCGCCAGCTTCGCCAGGTTCGGCATGCGCCCCTCGGCCATGAACCGCTCCGCCAGCGTCGGTTCCATGCCGTCCAGCCCCAGCACCACCACCCGTTTCACCTTCGCCCGCGCCAACGCGCGACGACCGCGGACGGATCGGACCAGCCAGCGGATCGGCCAGAAGACGATGGCCGCCAGTCCGGAAAGAAACGCCGTGAAAAACGTCACCAGCGTCGTGCCCACCGCGATCCCCGCGCCGGGACCGATGTAGGCATACGCGGGCACCGGTACCGCCAGCAGCAATACCACCGGCAGCATCCGCCGACCCCATCGCCGACCCTGAATGTTACACGATTGAAACCTCAAACCGGACCCCCACCCGTTGCGCCCGGCGCTTCCATCCGACCGGACTTCGCTCGTCTTCCGCGGCAAGGATCATAGGATTTCCCGTCAGGGCGGGAAAGCACCGCCATCGGATTCTCCGGGAGAACGAACGGGACGATCGCTCGCTCCGGCGTTCCATGGATCGGCCCGCCCGACACCGTGTACATGATCGGACGTGCCGTTTCGCGTTTCGGATTCGACGAGCGTCGAAGCGGTCAAGCGCCGGCGCCGATCTCCAATCGAACGAGTCGCCGAATCCATG
>CAZNQN010000300.1:3000-3784 GCA_964574925.1 uncultured Phycisphaeraceae bacterium
AGATATAATCGGTGGATTCGCAGAGAGGCACCGGCCCGGCGCACGACACGCGGCACCGCGGAACGTTCCGACGCCTGCCGCCGGACCGGACGACGACGCAACCACGGAGTCCGAACATGACGCTCGAGCAACGAACACGATCCCTCGTGCGATGGAGCAGCCTCCTTGCCGTTTCCCTGGTCAGCGGCCTCAGCGCCTGCCGCGCACCGGACGGACGACCGAAGACGGCGCACCACCGCGAGGAACCCAATGCCGAAACCGGTAAAGCCGCCGCCACCGACGAAATCGACGAATCTTCCCTCAAGAATCGAAGTCCGTGACACCTACGACCCGGAAGGCAACCTGTTCCGCCGGGAAGAAGGATACGTCGACGCGGACGGAAACTTCATCCGCCACGGCAAACTCACCAACTACTGGAAGAGCGGTGCGAAGAAATCCGAAGTGACGTTCGTCCACGGCGTCAAACGCGGCGAGCGATGGGCCTGGTACGAGGACGGACAGAAGTGGTCCTACGGCTACTACGACGAAAACGGCCTCGAACACGGCACGTGGATCACCTGGTATCCCAACGGGAAAAAAGCCCTGGAATTCACGATGGAACACGGCGCCTTCAACGGCCCGTACATGGAATGGCACCCCAACGGACAACTCAAACGCCAGTTCGAATACGTCCACGGCAAGAAGCAGGGGCTCGAAATCTTCTGGGACGAAAACGGCAACATGGTCAAAACCGTCGAGTGGGTGGACGGACGCCCCCAGCCGTAACCCGCTCCCTCCCCCGAAA
>CAZNQN010000301.1:0-3727 GCA_964574925.1 uncultured Phycisphaeraceae bacterium
CGGTCGGACCAGCACGACGTCGTGAGGCACGACGCGCTTGAGCGGCACGACGCGCGCCCGTCCCTCTTGCAAGACCGTGGCCACCGTCGGCGCCAGCTCGCGGAGGGCGGTGATCGCCGATTGCGTTCGCCGGAGGGCGAAACGTTCCATCGCGCCGGAAAGGGCGAACAGGAAAAGAAGCAGGGCACCTTCGAAGGGGTTGCCCGTCGAGGCCGCCAGCACCGCCCCCAGCAGCATCAGCGTGTCCACGTCGATCCGCAGCGCGGCGAGTTTCCCCCATACCTCCGTCAGCGCCGGAATGCCCGCGATGGTGAACGCCAGCAGGATGAACAGGCGGCTGAGCGGGACCGCAGAGGGCGTGTGGGAAAGCGCCCACGCAGCCAGCAGGCAGACGCCCGAGGCCACCGCGACGATCAACTCCACGTTCTGGGCGATCCGGCGGGCGGTGGGAGAATAGAAGACATGGCTGACCGTTTCCGTCACGTCCATGACGGAATCGTCGGCCAGCACCGGGTTGAGCGTCCGGCGGGCGGGGGCGATCCAGCGGCGCAGCGTGTCCACCGAAAAGGCGCTCAAGCGTCCACGCCTCCTGCCGAGAGGGCGAGCCATCGCGCCAGGTAATAAGCCGCCCCCCCCACGATCAACGCCGTCAACCCGCCCACGGTGAAGAACTCCAGCGCGTTGCGCCGCGTCGCCAGCGCCGCTAGCACGGACACCACCGCCAGCATGGCTCCGGTCGCCACCGCCAGACCGACGGGCGTCGTTTCGGGCGAGAACAGATACGCCGACAGCGCCGGTACCAGTCCGCATACCAGCGAGGCCGAAAAGTTCCACAGTCCCACGACCAGCGGATGGTTCATGTGGTACATCCGCAGCCCCAGCTCCTCCTCCATCATCACCTTGAGCAGACGGTCGTCATCCGACGTGAGCGTCTCGACGATCTGACCGAGCAGCGGTTCGCGGAACCCCTTCGCTGCGTACAACGCCCGCACCTCCTCCACCTCGTGGTCGAAGTGCTCGCGGATCTCCTGCCGCTCCCGTTCCAGCTCGGAGGCGTAATACTGCGCCTGGGCGAAGGTGGACCGGCCGGTCGATATCCCCCGCAGCAGCGCCACCGCCACCGAAAGGATCACGAGAAACGCACCCGCGTGCGCCGGCCAGCCGAACCCGTACAGGGCGGCCGCCGCCCCCCAGACGAGAATCAGCGCGTCCCGCCCGCTGACCAGCGCGGTCCGCCAGTCGTCGACCGCCCCCAGGTGCGTCTCGCCGCCGAGCATGGTTTCGGCCCGCCGCCGCGCCTCGGAGACGTGATCCTCGATCTCCGGATCCAGCGTGATCGGTTCGTCGGTCTGGGGGGATGGGACGGTCATCGTGGTTGTCGAGGAACGGGATCGGAGGCGCGAACCTCCACCGGCTCGCGGATCGAGCCTTCGACTCCGGTCGTTGCAGGGAACCCTTTTCCGCCGGCGGCACCCGGTTCCGGCGTGCCTACACCATGATCTTGAACAGGAGGAACAGTCCCAGGCCGACGGCGTACATGCCGAACAGGATCGTGACGCACAACACCAGCGCCGCGACGGGAACCTCCCGCAGGTTCTCGCATCGGGTGGTCTTGTAGACGACGGCCACGCTCAGACACAGCGGCACCATCATCGCAAGCCGTTGCCCGCCGGTCATGGGGACGCCGGTGATGAACAGGCTCGCCAGCAGAAGCGCGTTCACGGGCCGCCTCCGGGAGGTGCCTTTTTCTTCTCCTGCCGCGGACCGGAGCGTTCCGCCCGCCCCAACGCGTCGAAGATGACCAGCAGATTGAGCAATCCCGCCACGCCCGTGTAGTGGACGCCGACCTCGGACGATATCCAGTGGGCATACGCCGGACTCGACGCCGCCGGTCGGGACGCCGTATGCGGATCCCGCTCCGCACGGGCGCGGGTGCCATCCGCCTTTCCGTCTCGATCGTCCACCAGCAGGTGCAGGCCGTAGCCCGCCAGCGTATTGCCCGCCGTGCCCATCTGGGCGATGAACCACAGTTGTCGTTCCCTGGGGTCGATGGTGGAACGGACGCCGCCGATGGCCACCCCCGTCCAGAACGTCACCGTCACCGTCACCATCAGGACGATCCCCCGCGCCCGCTGCCCGAGGTAGAGATGTCCCAAGCCCGGCACCAGCCACGACAGCAAGCCGGCCATCGGCATCCGTACCAGCACCGGAGGTTCCTTGTTCACGTTCCGTTCTCCCGGCGGGCGCCGGTCAGATCGACCCGCAAGGGCCCTGCGGATCTCCGCAGCGCGGGCACCCGCCCGTTTCCCCCCTCGATGGCGGCGATTCCGACGTTCCGCGGGCGGCGAAGACGCTCAAGCGCCGCGTCACCCGCTTCGCCCCGCAGGCCGGACACGCCGGCACCGACCGATCCGACATCGACCGGTGCAACGCCTCGAACGTATGCTTGCACGCCTCGCAGATGTACTCGTAGATCGGCATGGGAACTCGATCCGATCCTCCCGTAGAACCAATACCTTTAATCCGAACACGCGTCGTACAAATCAGAAAGAAACTCCACGAACGCTTTCGACTCGGGATCGAAATCTTCCTTGATTCGCAGCGTAATACGATCTGTAGATTGATTCTCGTTTTCAATTAATACCGAACTGGGAAGATTCAGTTTCTCAGCCAGCGACCCTTCGTACTTGGAAACACCAAGGCGCTTGGCTATTTCGTCGGGATCAAAACGCCCGGCCGGAACGGAGAATTGCATTTCGAGCTGCGTCGGCGCCGTCTTCACTTTAAGCCAATTCTGGTTGCTAATTCTATATCGAATGTAATGCTTCTGATTCCATAAAGTCCCATCAAGGTCAAAGTTCGCGTGCAGCACGTTATCAATCGTTAGCAAAAGTCGGCGTGTAACTTCTTTGCAACGCTTCTTAAGGTGCCATTGCTTCCCGTCAACGACCCAAGGAGCGCCCTCCGGCTGGATTCGTCCGGTTTCCGCAAAGCGAGCAACTTGGTACGGGACGATCGTATTGGGTTGGAGAATAACCGAGCGCCCATCCTTGTACACTTCAATTTCTATAACGGTAATATCAATCCGATGCTGCCGGAGCCACACTGCAACACTGCCAAGCTTTTCTTTGATCGACGAGCCAACGATAACTATTCGCTGCTCTTGGTTCAACATCGGGATTTCATCACCCGAATCCTTACAAAACGATTCGAATATTTCATTGAAGTTGAATTCTTGTTCTGCATTCTTGCAAAGAAAACGTCGAGCCGTGTTTTCAAAATCCTCGAAGGACCATTTTGAAATGTAGCTGGCGTATCGCAAAGCCTGCATATCGACAGGATCGCGCAAACGCCCGCGCTTCAACTCGACAATCACTGCGTTCCCCTCTTGATCGATCGCGAGAACATCAAGGCGGTCCTTAACATCTGGAATCAATACTTGGCGTCCAATAACAAGCAGCGGCTCTCCAAGGATCGAAGGGTCTTGAATGATCCAGTTTTCTAGATGTTTCTCTAGAAAACTTTCAGCCTTTAATCTTGTCTCAGGAAGCCTGATCAATCGTGTCTCGTTCACCCGCCAGAGAGCCATATTCTAACCCTGTTCTCCGCGATAGCGTCGCGCGTTTCGAAGTATACTGGTGAGTCGCGATCAAGCAATAGCGTGCCGGTGGTCGTTGGGCCGGCAGAGTTGCCGGTGGTTGACAGCACAAACTCCGACGGATACTAC
>CAZNQN010000302.1:0-792 GCA_964574925.1 uncultured Phycisphaeraceae bacterium
AGCTGGGCCCGATCGGCCGCCCGGTGCAGGTGCCACGGTTGAAACGCCCGGCGGGCGGCGGCGACGGCGCGTTCGGCGTCGGCGGCCGTGGCGCGGGCGATCTGCCCCACCACCTCATGCGGTCGGGAGGGATTGACGGAGTCGAACCACCCCTGGGTGGAGACGGTCTGCCCGTCGATCAGCAGGGGATAGGTTCGTCCGAACTCGCCGCGGACGTAGTCGAGCGCCCCGCGCATCTTCTCACGGTTTTCCGGCAGGGCGAAGTTGGTGGACGTTGCGTTGCGAAACGTGGACATCGGTTCCTCCGGATCGGTGTTCTGATAGTGCCGGGCGGGCAGGGGGGCACAATGGGGGCGGGCCCGCGCCGGATCGGTCAGCAGCCGGACGTGCGTCCCCCGGTCGCCCGTGCTCTGCCGGACGAAGCCCTCGTTGGAGGTGTTCTCCAGCAGACGGCGGATGAGATAGCCCATGCCCGGCATCAGTTCTCCATAAGGACAGTAGACGCGCACGCAGCGGCCCAGGGTGACGAGGGCATGGTTGAGCGGGTCGGCCATGCCGTAGAGCGTCTGCAACTCGTAGGCATCGGGCGGAACGCCGAGCGCTTCGGCGGAGACCATCGCCGCCGCCAGCGAGCGGACGTTGTGCCCGGCGAACGCCGGTCGGACATGATCCGCGTGTTCAAGCAGCGTGCGCGCCATCCGCTCGTAGCAGGCGTCCGTTTCCCACTTGCGCGTCCAGACCGGCGGGTCGGCATAGGCGCGGACGGCGGCGGCCGCCTCCGCGTCCCAGTAC
>CAZNQN010000302.1:802-1992 GCA_964574925.1 uncultured Phycisphaeraceae bacterium
TCCCAGTACGCCCCTTTCACCAGACGCACGGTGAACGGACATCCGCGCCGCCTCGCCCACTCGAGCAGTTCCCGCAGGTCGTGCTCGGCGTCCTTGAGGTAGGCCTGCAATACGATGCCCACGTGTTCCCAGTCGCGGAACTCGTCCTCCATCATCAGGCGGCGGAACAGTTCGAGCGTCAGCACGCGGTAGCGCGTGGATTCCATGTCGATGTTGACGAACGCTCCCGTTTCGCGGGCATGGCGAAACAGCGGTCGCAGTCGGGCGCCCACCTCACGGACGGCGCGATCGGGATCGATGGGATCGAAGAAAGGATCAAGCCCGGTGAGCTTGAGGGAGAAGTTGACGCGGGGCATCGGACCGCGCCGGCTCCGGTCGATCAGCGGCACCTCCGCCCAGGAGCGGGCGATGGGCGGCAGGCGGTCCATCAGATCGTGATAGACGGCCGCATAACGATCCGCCGCGCGGTCGCTCGTCGTCGATTCGCCCAGCACGTCGAGCGTAAACGCCAGCCCGTCCCGCCGCAGGCGCTCCACCGTGCGCAGGGCGGAGGGGACGTCGTGACCGGTGATGAAGCGTCCGGCCATCTCCAGGGCGGCGAAGCGCGCGAAGCGCCCGATCCACTCCGCCCGCCAGCGATAGGCCGGTCCAGGCCGCAACCACGAACGCAACGCCGTCGGAAGGGTCAGCGCCGGGTCGTCCAGGTACGCCTGCAGGTGGTCGGCGATGTCCTCGGCCGATCCGAGCGCGGGCAGGCAGTCGACGAACTGGAAGACGCGGGTGCGGAGGCGCTGATCCCGATCGAGGATCCGCATCGCCCGTTCCTGCCACCAGGTGCGCTGCCAGGGGCGGGGGCGGGCCGACTCCATCAGATCGAAGATCTCGCTTCCCAGCTCGAAGATGCGACGCTCGTGTCGGGCGGCCTCCATGGCAAACGGTAATGATCGGGAAGATCGCTGCGGCGGCAAGTTTCCGCCGTCCCTCAGCGGCCAAGCTCCGGTTCCGTCACGACGTGGATGACCTTCGGGGCGAGGAAGACGAGCGAGCAGCGGCGGACGGGTCGTTTCCAGAGGCGGGAAACCGCGCGGGCGTAGACGCTCATCTGCGGGCGGTACTGTTCCGCCCGCCGGGCAACCGCATCCGCCGTCACGGCGTCGGTCTTGAAATCGACGATTTCGAGACCCCCGTCG
>CAZNQN010000302.1:2002-3711 GCA_964574925.1 uncultured Phycisphaeraceae bacterium
GAACAGACCGTCCACCACGCCGCGGACCAGGGCGCGGTCGTCGAGCGCCTGGGTGATCGTGGGGTCGAGGCGATCGAGCGGTTCGGCGGCGAGGAACATGAACTCCCGCCGGTAGCGGTCGCCGGCGCGGCGGATGCGCTCCGCAAGGTCCGTCGTGCAGAACCAGGCGATGCCGTCCCGGTCGATCTCGTGCGATTCGTCCTCGCTCAGGATGCCGCGCTCGATGAGGCGACGGCATTCTTCGTCGAGACTCTCCAGGCCGGTGACGCGGGAAAAGTCGAGATGCTCCAGCACGCGGTGGGTGAGCACGCCTCGACGGCGGGCGGTTTCCCGGTCGCGTCGGTGAGTCGCCGGCCAGGCAGCACCCGTTTCGATCCTGCTTTCCCGTGTGCGGGCGTAGTCGGGGTCGTCCAGAGGGTCGAAGGTGCGCTTGATCTCGCTGGCGGCGACGGCGGCGGGAACGGAGACGGCATCGCCGTAGGCGTAATGAAAATCGAGTCGGGAAAGGACGGCCTCGACCTCCGGATCGTCGTCGGCTCGCGGTTCCCCCGCCGGCAGCGGTTCCAGGCGGGCGACGGCCCGCCGCAACGGCGCATCGGCGTCCCGCTCGGGATCGGCGGACCATTCTCGGATCTCCTCGGCTGGGTGTGCGTGGACGACGAACAGGGGATCGGTCGAATCGGCCGGCGGTCCGACGGAGACGTGCTCCCGCCCGGCGGATCGCAATGCGGGGATCAGCCAGTCCAGCATCGTCCCGGCCGTCGTGATCTCCAGAGCGGAAGGCGGCGGGTGGTGTTCGTCGGTGTCGAAGTCGTCTGCGATGACATCGACATGTCGGCATGAACCGATGAGAATCAACCGGTCGCGGGCGCGGGTGAGGGCGACGTAAAGGATGCGGAGTTCCTCCTCGCGGGTGGACCGCTCCACCTCCTCGACGACCAGACGATGGGCCACCGAGGGGTATTCGATCATTTTCTCCCGGTCGATCACTTTCAATCCGATGCCGGTCGTCCGCTCGAACAGCATCCGCCCCTTGCGGTCGCCGAGGTTGAACCGGGTGCCCAGACCGGCCAGGAAGACGACGGGGAACTCCAGTCCCTTGGCCTGGTGGACGCTCATGATGCGGACGACGTCTTCGCCCTCGCCGAGGGCGGAGGCGGAGGCGAGGTCTTCTCCACCCTCCGCCAGACCCTCGAGAAAGCGAAGAAACCGGTGCAACCCCTGCCGCTGGAAGCCGGTGAATCGACGGGCGAGTTCATGGAGGCGAAGCAGGTTGGCCTGGCGTTGCGATCCGGCGGGCAGCCCGGCCGCGTAGGCGAGGTAGTGCTCCCGTTCGTAAACCTCCCAGAGCACCTCGGCGAGCGGTCGGCGACGCGCCTCGGCGCGATACCGTTTGACCTTGTCGAGAAACGACGCCACCCGCTCGCGCAGCGTTTCATCGGGTCCACGACGGGCGTAGCGGGAAACGACTTCGTGAAAGGGGCGTTTCCGGTCGAGCAGGCGGATCTCGGCGAGATCCTGTTCGGTGAACGATTCGCCGAGGATGCCGCTGCGCATCACCGCGGCGAGCGGAATGTCCTGCCGCGCGTTGTCGAGCAGGTGCAGCAGCGCGGTGACGTCGCGGATCTCCCGGCTGGTAAAGAGCGAGCCGGACGAGGCCGCCCGCGCGGGAATGCCCAGGCGGCGCAGCATGGCCGCCTGGGCATTCC
>CAZNQN010000303.1:0-3708 GCA_964574925.1 uncultured Phycisphaeraceae bacterium
TCGGTTCCCTGACGCCGGTGAAGGGTCATGCTCTTCTGCTGGAGGCCGTCCGACAGGTGATCGCGGAGAACCGTTCGGTCCATGTGCTGATCGTCGGCGACGGGCCGGAACGCGACCGCTTGGAATCGCTGGCACGGCGGTGGGGTATCGAACGCAACGTGCACCTGGTGGGGAAGCAGCACCCGATCGAGCCGTGGTACGCCTGCATGGACGTCTACGTGTGCAGCAGTCGCTACGAGGGCATGAGCAACGCCGTACTGGAGGCGATGGCGTGCGGGCTGCCCGTCATCAGCACCGACGTGGGGGATCACGCGCAAGTCATCCGTGCGGATCGGGACGGATGGATCGTCCCGCCGAACGACGCGGACGCCCTGTGCCAGACGATCCGCTCGGCCGTTTCCGATGCCCGCCTCCGGCGGCGGTTCGGCGCGTCGGCGCGGAGGCGAAGCGAACGATTGTCCCTTCGCAAGACGGCGGCAGCCTACGAAGGTTTCTATGCGGAACTGGTGGGAGACCATCACGATCCGCATCCCGGATGAACGGATGATCGCGTCAGGTCCATTGCGGCGCCGCCGGGTCGATCGCATGTTCCATTCCGCTCCCTTCCTGTCCGCGTCCGCGTGCAGACACGCACGGGCCGGCGGTCGCGGCTCTGCTCAATGCGGGGATCTGACCAACAATCGCGGCATTGTCGGGCCGCCAGCTCCTGCGCGACGATTCTCCCTCCGGGATCGTCCGATAAGCACGCGTCGAGAAGAAACCTGTTCCGGGCAGACCGTGGGAAAACGCATTGCACCCGGTCCGATGGATTCCCTCCGCCCACCGGGGGTTTCCGGGATGGATCCCGATTCCACGCCGCTCTTAAGGGGCATCCGCAGGCGTCCGAAAAACCTTAAGAGGCCGCGCAGCCGGATCGGTCCGGCAGCGACACGGAAGACGCTCTCCGTCCCGTCGCAGGTTTGATGCGCCGGCTTCCAGGGAACCCGAACCGAAGGACCATCAGCAACACCAGCGCTCGTGGCGAAAGCACCCTATAACCCCGGTCGTTCGCGGCCCCGGCCGCCCGGCCCGATTCCGCGTCCGGAAAGCGGGATCGACGACGAACGTCCCTTCGCGGAGATCCGCAAGGCGCTGTACGACGCGCTGCGGCTGCTGTCGATCCACCGCTGGGCGTTCTTCGTCCCCTTCTGCGTCGTATCGTGCGCGGCGTTTATTCTGAGCCTGTACTATCCGCGGACGTACCGGGCGACGACCTCCTTCGAGCGGAAGAACGACCCGGTGATGATGAACCTGCCCATGTCGGCGGGGGCGGCGTCCTTCAAGTATTTCCGCAACACGATGGTGCGCGACCTGACGTCGGTGGAGAACATGCTGGAGGTCGTGGACCACCTCGGTCTGACGAAGAACTTCGAACGGGACGAACACGGCGCGCTGACGTCGAAGGGAAAACGGAAGCGGCTGGCGCTGGCGCGGTCGCTGGCGGGTACGCTGAGCATCACGACGACCTCGCCGAGCGAGTACATGGACATCATCACCGTCACCTACACCGGACCGGACCCGCACATCGGGCGGAAGCTGGTGGACGAGGTGAAACGGACCTACATCCGCCGGACGATGGCGTGGATCCACGATTTCCTGACCAGCCAGCGCGATTACTTCCAGAAGGAGGCGGAAAAGGCGCTGGCGCGGGTCAAGCAGTACCAGCGGGAGGAGACGCGGCTGCGGTTGCAGAACCCCCATGCCGATCCGGTCAACCCGGCGTCGATCGCGCTGCGGCTGTCGCAACTGAACATGGAGCGTCGGGAACTGCTGCGGCGGAAACGGGAATACGAATCGGAACTGGCGGCGTTGAAGCAGCGACTGGCGGCCATCGCCCCACCCCTGCCCGCCGCGTCGACCAGGAAAGAAGACGACAACGCCTCGCAGGCGACGCGCCTCGTGCTGGATGAGGAGACACTCGCCCTGCGGGAGGAACTTCGCACACTGGAAGGGAAGATTCGGACGCTCAAAGAAGAACGCGGCATGACCGACCTGCACCCGGAGGTGATCAAACTGACGCAGCGGAAGGACCGCATCGCCGCCTATCTGATGGAGAAGATGCAGTCCGCACCGTCGGTCCGGGCGAAGGTGGCGGTCGACGACGTCGGACCGCCCCTGCCGGCTGAACCCGGCGGATCGTTCACCTCCATCGAGCATTCCCAACTGCTGGCGCAGATTTCGGCGCAGGAGTCGAAGATCAAGGACGTGGTCATCAGCCTGGAGACGACCGAAGCGGCGATCGACGAGCTGGAAAAGGCGAAGCGCGAGGTCTTCCAGAAACAGGAGGAGTTCGCCGAGGTCACCGCCCGGGTGGCCAGAGCGAAACAGGAGTATCAACAGCTCGAAGGAACGCTGGCGACCATCGAACCGGCCATCAGCGCCATCGAACAGGACCGATTGCTCCAGTTCTCCGAAGGGCAGCCCGCGCGGGGAAGCTCCATCCCCGTCTCGCCGTCGGCCAAGACCGTCGTCCTGCTGGCGCTGCTGGCGGGCATCGCCACCGGCGTGGTGTTCGTGATCCTGGCGGAGATTTTCGATCACGTGTTCCGCAGCTCCAGCCAGGTGGCACGAACGCTGGGACTGCCGCTGCTGGAGTCGATCGACGAGATCGTCACGGCCGAGACGCGGCGGACGCAGTTCATCCGGCACGCAGTGCTCAACCCGCTGATCATCGGATGTTTCCTGCTGCTGCTGGCGCTGACGGGATCGATGGCGTATTTGAGCATCGAACGGCCGTGGACGTACGAGAAACTGCGGGCGATTCCAGAAGCCGCCATCCGCCTGTTCGCCGGCAACACCGACGGCATCCTGCCCGAAGCCGACGTGACGGGGCTATACTGACCGCTCCGGGTTCGAACATTTCTCCTTGCCCCTCTTGGGTTCAGCTCTTTCGTCGGACGGTTGCAGTGCGGACGGGAAGGTAGACGTGCATGGCGGTCCCTTGGCCGGGGGCGGATTCGGCACAGATCGCACCGTTGTGCTGGCGGAGGATGCCCAGCACGGCCGCCAGGCCCAGTCCGTGTCCCTCCGGGCGCGTGGTGAAGAAGGGATCGAAGATGCGGGCGCGGGTCTGTTCGTCCATGCCGCATCCGGTATCGGAGACGACCAGCTCGACGTACTCGCCGGGCGGCACATCGTGGGGAACGCAGGCGCGTGCGCGCTGCGGGCTGAGACGGGTCCGCCGGGTGGTGATGCGGATGAGGCCGCCGTCGGGCATGGCCTGGCGGGCGTTGAGGCTCAGGTTCAAGACGACCTGTTCGATCTGACTCGGATCGGCCTGGATGCGGGGCAGGCGGGGCTGAAGATCGGTCTCCACGTCGTGCCGCGGGCGCAGCGACGAACGCAGCAGCTTGAGCGTGTCGCGGATGATCTGATTGAGGTCGACGGGTTGGGGGTTGTGTTTTCCGGTGCGGGCGTAGGCGAGCAGATGGCGGACCATGGCTTCGGCGCGGGTGCCGGCCTCTTCGATCAGCTTGATGTACTCCAGCGCGCGAGGCGGAAGATCCTTGAGAGAGCGTAACAGAGACGTGTTGCCCAGGATCACCATCAAGGCACTGTTGAAGTCGTGGGCGACTCCGCCGGCGAGGATGCCTAGGCTCTCGAGCTTCTGCGCGTCGCGAATCTGGGCTTCGAGGGCCTCGCGCTCGGAGACGTCCATGGCCATCGAGG
>CAZNQN010000304.1:0-3696 GCA_964574925.1 uncultured Phycisphaeraceae bacterium
GGCGAGGGGAGGAAACGATCCACGGGCAGGTCCAGTCGATGGGGCGGCGTCAGGCCGAGCCGTCGCAGACCCGCGGCCGCCAGGATCACCCCGTCGAGAGGCTCGCTCTCCAGTTTGGCGATCCGTGTCGGCACGTTGCCGCGAATGGGGACGATCTCCACCTCGGCGAGACGGCGCATCTGGGCGGATCGCCGCGGGCTGCTCGTGCCCACCCGGAATCCGGGACCGATCCCCTCCAGCGTCGTCGGTTCCCGAGTGACGAGAACGTCGTGCACGATTTCGCGCATCGGGACGGCGGCCACGACCAGACCGGGCGTCGATTCCGTCGGCAGATCCTTGTAGCTGTGCACGGCGAGGTCGATCTCGTTGCGAGAAAGCGCCTGCTCGATGGCGCCGACGAATCCGCCCACCGGCCAGTCGGCGTCGAAACGCTGGTGGACGGCGTCGTCCCCGTGCGTGCGGATGATGACGCGCTCGATTGTCAGCGACGGGTGCGCTTCGCGCAGGCGCTGCGCCACCCAGTCGGTCTGCCACAGGGCCAGCTTGCTGCCGCGCGTGCCGATGCGCAATCGGTTCATGTCCGGATCCGTTCGAAGCTTTCCCATGCGGCCGTCAGAACGTGTTCCAGAGCGTCCTCATCATGGGCGGCGGAGACGAACATGGCCTCGTAGCCGGACGGCGGCAGCCACACGCCGCGATCGAGCATCTCGGTGAAGAAGCGGCGGAAGCGGTCGTGATCGGCGGCGCGGGCGTCGTCGAAGTTGCGCAGGGGTCGTTCGCTAAAGGCCAGGCCCAGCATCCCGCCGCAGGCGTTCGTTTGCAGCGGGATCCCCGCCTGCTCGGCCGCCGCCCGCCACCCTTCCGCCAGCCGACGGGCTTTGGTCTCCAGCGATTCGTAGAACCCCTCCGCCCGACACAGGTTGAGGGTGGCGATGCCGGCGGCCATGCCCACCGGGTTGCCGCTCAACGTGCCGGCCTGGTAGACGGGGCCCAGCGGGCTGACGCGGTCCATCAGGTCGGACGGTCCGCCGTAGGCGGCCACGGGCATCCCCCCGCCGATCACCTTGCCCAGGCACGTCAGGTCGGGACGGACGCCGCAGCGGTTCTGGTATCCGCCCCACGCCACACGGAAGCCGGTCATCACCTCGTCGAAGATGAGGAGACTTCCATACCGATCGCACAGCTCGCGCAGACCCTCAAGGAAGCCCTCGACCGGGGAGACGAAGCCCATGTTGCCGGCCAGCGGCTCGACGAGCACGGCGGCGACGTCGCGGCCGCAGCGCTCCATGATGCCCGCGACGGCGTCCAGGTCGTTGTAGGGTGCCAGCAGGGTCGTTTCCGCGAAGGCGGGCGGAACGCCGGCGGAATCAGGGGTGGAGAAAGTCGCCGCCCCCGACCCGGCCGCCACCAACAGCGAATCCACGTGCCCGTGGTAGCAGCCGATGAACTTGAGGATGCGCGTCCGGCCGGTGGCGCCTCGTGCCAATCGTATGGCACTCATGGTCGCTTCCGTGCCGCTGTTGACGAAGCGGAGCTTTTCGACGGAGGGCAGGGCCTCGACGATGATCTCCGCCAGTTGCGCCTCGGCCTCGCAGCAGGCGCCGAAGCTCAGTCCGCGGCGGCAGGCGTCGGTGACGGCGCGGATCACCTCGGGATGAGCATGTCCGACGACGGCCGGCCCCCAGCTTCCCACCAGGTCCACATAGCGGTTGCCGTCCACGTCGTGGACATAGGCGCCTTCCACGCGCGATACGAAGACGGGCTTGCCGCCGACGGCGCGGAACGCCCGCACCGGGCTGTTGACGCCTCCCACGAGAACCCGCTGCGCCCGTTCGAACAGGGCGGCTGATCGAGGTCGATCGTTCACCGTGTTTGCATCCTCCTTATGCTGCGGGGCGGGGTCGGACCGACGTCGCCGGTCTTCCGCGCCCGGTTCCTTCCCGGCCGAGTTTAGCGAGCCGCCGGGCACGGAGACACCCGCTCCGCTTGAACGTCAAGCAATCCGGGGACCGTCCGCGGGGGAGGAGACCCGTCGGGGCGGCAGGGAGCGGACGATCGCACGGCCTGCGCCCGTTTATGGGGCGCATAAACCGGGATTGTTTTTGATATTTGGTATCAAAATTGCTAGGTTCAATCTACGAATTTTTGACAAAAAAGCTGATTTTACTATTGTATTGATACCGATTATCAATATAATTCGGTCGATGGGCGAAAAGGTTTGGCCGGAATGCCGGACATGATCGCACGCGGCGGGGTGAAGCCCTACCCGGTGCGGGCTCGGACGGAAACCGGAACGCTCCCGAAACCACGAGGAGAACCAGGAGGATGATTCGACGAACACGATCGTTGGCGGCGGTCCTGTTGACGGGGTTGGCGGCGGTGTCCGCGGCGCGGGGCGGTGACCGCCGCTTCACCTACATCTACGAAGCGACCACCAACCCGGCGGGAGAGTGGGAGTACGAGCAGTGGGTGACGTGGAAGACGGCCAAGGAGACGAACCGCGACTTCGACCGCTTCGACTTCCGACATGAGCTGGAGTTCGGCGTGACAAACCGTTTCCAGCTCGCGTTGTACCTGTCGGATTGGCGCTACGAAGAGAACAGCCCCGAGCGACGGCGGCGCGGCGATTGGCGGGACGTGGCCGTCGAAAGCATCTACAACCTCACCGATCCCAACACCGCTCCGCTGGGACTGGCGCTGTACGGGGAGATCAAGTACGGCGACGAGCTGCTCGAGCTGGAAGGGAAGCTGATCGCTCAGAAGAACATCGGCAAACTTGTGCTGGCCTACAACGCCACGCTGGAGGCGGAGTGGGAGGAGAGCGACTACAGCGAGGACAACGGCACGTTCGAACAGGTGGCGGGGCTGAGCTACCAGTTCTCCCCCCGCTTCCTGGCGGGCGTCGAGCTCCTGCATGAGTTCGAGATGCCCGACTGGCGCGGAATCGAAGGCAAAGCCGTCTTCTATCTCGGCCCGAACTTTTCCTATCGAACACAGGGATGGTGGGCGACGCTCACGCCCCTGTTCCAGGTCAGCGACGTGGAAGACGAGCCGGACTTTCAGATGCGGCTCATCGTCGGCGTTCCCCTGAACCACTGAAGCGGGGAGGGGCGAAAACAGGGAGCATCGATCGGGAGGCAACATCGGTGGAACCGGAGTCGGGCGACATGATGAAGCATCCATCGTTGCGGGGGGCTTCCGGAAGGAACGGCTCCGGTCGCCCGCCGGGAC
This sequence comes from uncultured Phycisphaeraceae bacterium, assembly GCA_964574925.1. GTDB lineage: Bacteria > Planctomycetota > Phycisphaerae > UBA1845 > UBA1845 > CAZNQN01. The sequence goes on from CAZNQN010000304.1 coordinate 3,232, forward strand.
GGGCTGGAAAAGGATTGCGGGGGCGAGCGCTCGGCGGGGGGCGTGGCTCGAAATCGCGAACCGCTCGTTTCCCCGTTCAAAGCGCATGGCGTACCGTCGGATCGCGCCGGCTGAAGCCCGCGGCGCGGGTGACAAGACCGGGACGTGCTCTGACCGGCGTCGCAGCGGGCGCGGTGCTTGCGGTGCTGCCGATCGGTGTCGGTTGCATGAGCGTTACGGAGATGGCACCGCCGGTCGAGACCCTCCGGCTGGCCGAGTTGCCCCACAAGGAGGCGATGCTCGCGCGGTTGAAGGAGGGACGCAGGGTGTATCTGACGGACTGCGCTCGGTGCCACAGCATCGAGCCGATCCGGCGCTATTCGAAGGAAAAGTGGGAGGAGATTCTGCCGGGCATGTCCGGCAAGGCCAAGCTGGATGCACGGCGGCGGGAAGCGGTGCGGGCCTACATCCTGGCCGTCAGCGAGG
>CAZNQN010000305.1:0-3224 GCA_964574925.1 uncultured Phycisphaeraceae bacterium
TGGCGCGCTCGTTGAACCGCAGCGTCAACCCGGAGGCGTTCAGCCGCACGTCCCGCCCACGAAGCTTCAGTTCGTCCGGCACGACCAGCTTGGCATACTCCAGGTCGAATTCCAGTTCGTCGGTCTCGACCTCGATCAGGTCGTCCGGATCGAGGGTGTCTCGCCGTTCGGGCGGGAGCTGTTTCCGCTCGTCTTCGGTGAGGCGGTCGTACTGGATGCGCACGTGCCCGCTGAGGCGTCCGCGTTGCGGGCTGATGCCGCCGCCCCGGCGACGGGCCTCCATCCATCCCCGGCGGGCGACCAGCCGGACGGCGTGTCCGTCCTCGGTCCGCATCCGCACCTCCGGCTCGTTGAGCAGAAACTCGTTGGGCCGGTCCCGCACGGGCGTCCACGCGGAGACGGTCAGCTCCATGCGGGCTTGGTCGCCTTCCGGGCCGTAGAGCGTCAGACCCACCCGTTCCCCCGCGCCGACCGATCCGCCCGTGGAGCTGACGGGCACCCCGGGGGCCGCGGCGTCGGGCGGTTGCGGGGTATCGTCAAGACCGGCCGCCGGCAGCGGCGGCAGGCGGGGTTTGCGCGCCGCGGGTTGCCCGGAGTCCGACTGGCTGTACTGGTAGATGGAGAAGCAGACGAGCAGGATGGCCAGGGTGGCGGAGGCCACCACCAGCGTCCGCACGAGTCCGGTGCCGCGTCGATATGACGGGATGACGAGGGGCGGTGGCATGATCTAGGCTCGCATCCCGTCCGCCAGCGCCGTCGTCCATTGTCCCTGCCGGCGGAGGATCCACTCCACCGCCTCCGCGACCGCTCCTTCCCCGCCGCGACGGCGGGTGACGAGGTGGGCTACGCGTTTGACGTCGGGGGCGGCGTCGGCCACGGCGATCGCCAGTCCGCAGCGGCGCATCACCGGCAGATCGGGCAGGTCGTCACCGATGTAGACGGCATCGCCTTCGCCGAAATCGCACGCCTGAAGAAGGTTTTCGAACACCGGCAGCTTGTCGGTGACGCCGGTGTAGACGCGCTCGATACCCAGCTCGGCCGCGCGGCGGTTCAAGGACGTGTCGGATCGTCCGGAGAGCAGGGCGACCTTTCCGCCCGCCCGGCGCCACAGCTTCAGCGCGTGTCCGTCGCGGACGCAGAAGCTCTTGAGCGGTTCCCCTTCCGTGGCGAAGAGGAACCGTCCGTCGGTCAAGACGCCGTCGACGTCGAGGATCAGCAGGCTGAGGGTGTTCATGGTTCGATGCAGACCGGTTGCACGAAAACCCGCAGTATCCCGCGTGCGGAAGGGGCGGTCAAGGCGGCGCGCGATGCCTTGACAATCCCCGACCGAATCGCGATTTTGGCCGCCGGGAGTCGAACCGATGCGAGTTCTTTCCGGAATCCAGGCGAGCGGCCGGTTGCACCTCGGCAACTACCTCGGCGCCATGCGCCAGCACATCGAATTGCAGGGGGAGCACGAGTGCCTCTATTTCATCGCCAATTATCATTCGCTCACCACCGTCCAGGACGCCCGGCGACTGCGGGAATGGACGCGGGACGTGGCGCTCGATTATCTGGCCATTGGGCTCGACCCGGACAAGGCGTGGCTGTTCCGCCAGACCGACGTGCCGGAGGTGACGGAGCTGACGTGGATCCTGGCGACGGTCACGGGCAAGGGTCTGCTGGAGCGCGCGACCTCCTACAAAGACAAGATCGCCAAGGGCATCACCCCGTCGATGGGCTTGTTCACGTATCCGATCCTGATGGCCGCCGACATCCTCATCTACCGCAGCGACCTGGTGCCGGTGGGCAAGGACCAGCTCCAGCACATCGAGATGGCGCAGGACATGGCCGCCTCGTTCAACCACACCTTCGGGCGGGAGGTGCTCAAGCGCCCGGAGGCCAAGCTCAACGAGGCGCAGGTGGTGCCCGGCGTGGACGGGCAGAAGATGTCCAAGAGCTACAACAACACCATTCCGCTGTTCGAGTCGCCCAAGCAGACGCGCAAGCGGATCATGAGTATCAAGACGGACTCCACGCCCGTCGACGCCCCGAAGGACCCCGAGCGTTGCAACGTCTTCGCGCTGTATCGGTTGATGGCTCAGCCGGACGAGGTGAGGGAGCTCGAGACCGCCTATCGCGCCGGCGGCATGGGCTACGGCGAAGCCAAGGAGCGCCTCTTCCGGGTCGTGGAACGGGTGCTGGGTCCGGCGCGGGAACGGCGGGCGAAGCTGGAGCAGGATCCCGACTATGTGGAGGACGTGCTCTGCACGGCCGGTCGAAAGGCCCGCGCGCTGGCGCAGGAGGTCATGCACGACGTGCGGGAGGCCTGCGGTCTGGTGACCGCGCGGGACACCCATGCAGTGAGCCGCTCGTGAGCGAATATCGCGTCGCCCTCGATGTCTACAACGGACCGCTGGATCTGCTCTTGTATCTGATCCGGCGGGAAGAGGTGGACATCCACGAGATTCCCATCGCCACCATCACCGAGCAGTACCTCCGCTATGTGGAGCTGCTCAAGGAGATCGACCCGGAGGGGGTGAGCGAATTCCTGGTGATGGCGGCCACGCTCATGGAGATCAAGTCGCGGATGCTGCTGCCCACCCCGCCGCCCGAGGAAGCGGAGGAAGACCTCGCCGATCCGCGGTTGGAACTGGTGCGGCAACTGCTGGCGTACAAGAAGTTCAAGGACGCGGCCTATCGCTTGGACCAGGCGGCCGCCGTTCAGGCCCTGAAACATCCCCGCGCCCCCGTCGTCCCGCCGAAACAGGACGACGAGGTCGAACTGTCCGACATCGACATCTGGGATCTGTTCAACGCCTTCAACCGGTTGCTGGAACAGACGGGCAAGCGCGACGCCGTCCATCGCGTCGGCATCGACGACACGCCGCTCGCCCTGCACGCCGAAGACATCGTGGACTCGCTCACGCGGGCGGGCGGCTCGCAGTTGTTCGAGGAGATCTTCGCGGGTCGCTCGCGACCGGAGATGATCGGTCTGTTCCTCGCCGTGCTCGAACTGATCCGCCAGCGGCGCATCCGCGTCACGCAGGAGGAACCACTGGGCCCGATCTGGATCCACCTGCTCGATCCCACCCCGCTCGACGAGGAGGTCGAGTATACCGAGTTCGAGGAGGAGGAAGCCTTCGGCGGACCCGACACCGAGCGTCGTGAAGGGACCGATGATCCTGCCTCAAACATCGCCGCCGAAGCGGTCGATCCGGCGCAGCCCTTCTCGGCGGCGGAAA
>CAZNQN010000305.1:3234-3671 GCA_964574925.1 uncultured Phycisphaeraceae bacterium
CAACCGGTCACGGACGTCGAACCCGACGGAAGGAAACCCCAACCGCGGGAAGGCTGGGACGATCAGCCCGCTCCCGCGCCGAGGGAGGCAAACCATGACACCGAGTAAGCGGATCGAGGAACTGGGCATCGTGCTGCCGCCGGCGCCGGCTCCGGTGGGAAGCTACCGCCCGGCGTTGCGCAGCGGACCCTGGGTGCTGACCAGCGGGCAACTGCCGATGCGCGACGGTGCGCTCACGTGCACGGGCAAGGTGCCGTCTCCGGTCGGTGTGGAGGAGGCGGCGCGGGGGGCGCGACAGGCGATGCTCAACGCGCTCGCTGTCGCGGCGGCCGAGGCGGGCGGCATCGATGCCATCGAACGCGTTGTCCGCGTCTGCGTCTTCGTCAACAGCACGCCCGATTTCACCGACCAGCCGAAAGTCGCCAACGGGGCGAGCG
>CAZNQN010000306.1:0-3669 GCA_964574925.1 uncultured Phycisphaeraceae bacterium
CCCGCCTCCCACGGATCGTCCACGATCACCATGCCCAGCAGGTAGAGCATCTCCACGTTGGACGGGAACGCGGCGTAGACGTTGTGCGGCCGGTAGGTGATCCTCCCCTCGAGGAAATCCTCCTTCGGAACCTGAAGGTGATACTCCAGGACGTCGTATCCGAATCCCTCTTCCTTCCAGAGGAACCCCGGCGCTGCCGATGAAGCGAGAAGCGCCGAGAGCAGAAACGGCACCGTGATCAGCCACAACCAGACCCACCCCCGCCCGGAAAACGCTTCAACGCGAAGCGCCGACTCGCTGCCCACAGGATCGCGCCGAGCCGCGAATCGCTCTTCGTGCGACGCGCCCGGATCCGCCCGAGCCGCGGTCTTCAGCCCGCGCGATCTTGCGGACTCCGAACTCCTGGCATCCGATTTCAGGAGGAATCGCACCCGCAGAATCCCCACCGCGGCCGCGATCGTCAGCAGCCCGATCCACACCTCCCGCTGAAGGATGCCTGCCGATCCCAGCAGCAAAACGAGCAGGGACAGCGCCCCGATGCCCAGTCCGGCTCCCATCAAGAAGTGCCACCGAAGTGGCACGGAGCGCGGGGACGCCGGCACCAGCCACAATCCCGCGAGAGCGGCCGGCAGCAGAATCAGCAACGCCGTGGTCACGTGCACGAAACAGACGACCAGCGCCGACGGCTCGATCACCGCAAGACCGGCCACGACCAGGAGGGCGAAGACGACGGGGACGGCGCGGTTGGATCCGAGGGCGAACGTCCGGCGGCGGATTGGACCGTCAGCGGGCACGGGCGGCGGTCGGAATGTCCGGGAACAGCGCCCGGCGGGCCTTGAGCAACCCCACCAGCGCGTGCTGACAGTGGTCGATGCGCAGCAGGTTGAGCGTCAGGCTGGTACGGATCCCGCCGACGGCATCCTGCGGCGAGCGGATGAAGTAGGCCTCCTCCGGCCTGACCTGCAACTGCATCACGAACCGCGCCGCCCGCCGAACCACTTCCTCATACCGCTCCACCCGCTCGGCATCGTTCAGGAAGCGCGCCAGCTCCAGGGCGTCCGCGAACGCTTCCAGGTAGGCGGCCGTCGCCACCCCCGCCCGTCCTTCGGCATAGGCGGCCACGCCACCCCACAGTTCCGGCCAGCGGCAGTTACCCGGCGTGAGCTGCTTTTCCGCCAGATCATCGGTCAGCGCGAACACGTAGCGGGCGAAATCCGTCCGCTTCGTGAGACGGGCCATCAGCGCGAACGCCTGCGCCTGCCACGACACGAACGCCGGCGACGGATGTTCCTCGTAATACTGCCGGTAAAATGAAAGGGCCCGATCGAACGCGTCCAGGATGCGACCGTCGGGTTGAAGGCGGTAATGTTCCGCCAGGGCGAGCAGGGCCTCTCCGGGGTAATACTCCTGCGCTTCGATGCTCCCTTCGGGCGTGAACGCCGTCAGGAACGCCCCCGAGCGATGCTGAAGCGTGAGCATCCCGTGGACGAGCCGCCCGCGCAGCGCCGCGAAACGCGACGCCTGCGGATGGTACGCCAGCGTCAGCGTGAACAGCGCGGTGACGCCCAGTTTGTTCTTGCCGTCGGCGGTGGCGAGATAGGCGGCCCGACCGCCCTCGCCCACCGTGGTGACGCCCCGACGGTGATAGGCGATGCCGCGTTCGGCCGCCGCCCGCGAGGCGGCATCCCGCGTGCACCGCGCATGATACGCCAGCGCCGCCGCCGCCCCCACCTGCCGCACCAGGTTCTGCTCGTCGCCGTACCGATCCAGCGCCGGTTCGTACTGGTACGTGAACAGACCCGAATCGAGCTGCCGGTACCGCATGTACCCGGCGAGCGTCTCGATCGCCGCATCCAGATCGTGCGGGTTGACGACCTCCGGTTCCAGCACGATCAACCCCCGGTGCAACGTGACGATGCGATCCCGGGCGGGCGGTTCATACCAGTGCAGCGTGCGGAAGCGCATCAGACGCACGTCTTCGATCTGCGCGGGCGTGGCGTGATACGCCTTGGCCACCTGCTCCAGCGATTCCGACAGCACCAGGTCGCTGGTGAACACCTCGCTGGGCGCGAAGCGCTTGCGGATGTGCGTGCCGAGCAGCACTAGCCCGTGCACGCCCGGTTCCACCAGCCCGTTCAACGCCCGCGGCTTCGTCCAGTCCCCTCGCCAGTCGAGCGCCTGCGGCGGGCCGACCACCTCGATCTCCACCAGCAGGCGATCGACCGTCTCCGCGTCGGCCTGCTGCTCGACGGCCAGGGTTTCCGCCGCCCGCAATGCGGCATCGCGGGTCGCCCGGACCACCGCCGCCGGTCCTGCGGACGCCGCCGCCCGCAGATACCCGCCCTCACGCAACCGCACGATCACCTCATACGTCCGGTCCCGCAGCGAAGCGGGCACATACGCGGGCCGGTACGCTTTCCGTCCCCGCAGTCGATCCCGCACCGTCCGACGAACCACCCGGCACAGAAACGCCCGCCCGGCGGGTTCGATCACCGGCACGGGAGGCTCTTGAAGCGGCGCGGCCGCCCGCGACGGTCCGATCGGCCGCAGGACGACCACGATCAGCGCTGCCGCCCGCAACGTCAGTTTGTGACGCTTCATGCCGATCAGTATAGTACGGGACGACCCCGTGAAACACCGCATCCCGACGCAGGGGGGCATGAGCAAAAAAGACAGCGATTTCAGCGGCGCCATCATCGAGGCGGCGACGAAGGTAGCCGGCAAGGTCAAAGCCGGCGTGCTCTTCGCCTACGCTCACGCCATCGAAGATATCGCCTCTCTCCAGAAAGCCCTTCGTCCGCCGACCCGTCTGGTGCTCGTCTGCCGCGATGACAAAGACAAGCAGCGCGCCCACGATGCCGAAGCCGACGTCCTCGACGTCCCCTCCTTCGACCTGACGCGCATGGGGCAGATCAAGATGGCCACCCTGATGGCCTTTTCCCAGGGCATCCTCAAAGCCGGCGACGTCTTCGTTTTTCTCAGCGGACTGACCGGCCGGAAGATCGACACCCTCGTCACCATGCGCGTCGGCGAGGAATACGAACTGTTCCAGTCGGTCGGTCAGCCCAAGCTCACCGAACACATCCGCCGCCCCGTCTTCGAGAAAGTCCTCCGTATCGCCCTCGAACTCGCCCACGAAGGACGCGAGGGCAAACCCGTCGGCGCCCTCTTCGTCATCGGCGACCACAAGGAAGTGGAACGATCCAGCGTCGAAGGCCGCATCAACCCGTTCAAAGGTTATCCCGAAAAGGAGCGCAACATCCTCGACGACGCCCTCACCGACACCGTCAAGGAGATCGCCAAGATGGACGGGGCGTTCATCATCAAAGGCACGGGGGTGATCGTGGCGGCCTGCGCCACGCTGCGCCCCGCGGTGGCGGGCGAGTCCCTGCCCCAGGGACTCGGCGCCCGCCACGCCGCCGCCGCCGCCATCACCGCCTCGACGCGCAGCATCGCCGTCACCCTGTCCGAATCCACCGGGACGGTCCGCGTCTGGCGCCGTGGCGCGATGATCACCGAAATCGAAAAGGCCCCCCGCACCGCCCTGTCGAGTTCCGACGTGCATCCCGAACCGTAGTGCGGCCACACGGCGGTTCCCATTCGGATGCCGTACGCATGACACTTCCGCAACCGCACAACAGAGCCGCGACCGTGAGGGAGCGGAGGGAA
>CAZNQN010000307.1:0-3668 GCA_964574925.1 uncultured Phycisphaeraceae bacterium
TGGTGCTCACCACGCATCCGCTGACCGCCGACGTGACCTACACCGTCACCGTGACCAACGTCACGGGAGACGTGATCGACCGCTCGCCGCGCCGCAATCCGATCGACCCGGATCCGAGCACGGCCACCTTCGTCTTCAACGGTCAGCCCGCCATCGAACCGACGGTGATCCTGCCGCGGGTGGTGGGGGCGATCTCCACCGGCAACACCTCGGTGGTGGTGACCTTCAACAAGCCGATGGGCGACAGCGCGCTGGTAGCGGCCAACTACCTGATCGTGCAGGTCAACGTCAATCCGGAAGTGGGGACGCTGGCGGTGCTGGAGAGCGTCTGCGATAACGCCTCGGCCAACGCGGGCGAGCGTTGCACGTCGAACGACAACTGCGACGGGGGGACGTGTCTGCTGCGCGGGCCGCGGTTCCTGGGACCGGACCGCACGGCCGTCGAGCTGACCACCTCTTCCCAGAACGAGGTGACCTACGAGGTGACGGTGGTGAACGTGCGGGACCTGGCCGGCAACCAGCTCGCGCCGCCGGAAATTCTCGTAGACCCGTCCAAGGCGCAGTTCGCGGGCACGCCGCCGTCGGGGACGGACATCACCGATTCCGACGCGGACGGCATTCCGGACAACGAGGAGCTGCGCGGCTATGTCGTGCAGGTCCAACTGAGCAACGGGGAAGTCGTTCTCGCGGAGGTCACGTCCGATCCGTTCAACGCCGACACCGACGGCGACGGGCTGACCGATTCGGAAGAGCGGACGCGGCTGTCGAACCCGCGTTCGGCGGACACCGATTTCGATACGATCAGCGACTTCGACGAGGTCTTCAAGTGGGGGACCAGCCTGACGAACCAGGACACCGACGGCGACGGACTGCAAGACGCCACGGAACTGAATCGGTTCAAGACCTCGCCGCTGTTCGCGGACACCGACGGGGACGGGTTGCCGGACAACGAGGAGGTGCTGCTCCAGAACCGCGATCCGCGCATCGCCGACCTGCCCGATCCGGGAATCAACGTCGAGCAGGTGGCGCTGCGGCTGGATACGCGCTTCGCCTTTACCGATACGCAGGGCGAATCGCAGTCGGTGTCGAAGTCCACCTCGTCCACGCTGTCGCAGGGAGAATCGCGCACCTTCGCCACCAGCGATTCCACCACCACGCAGCACGCCATCCAGGCGAGCGCCGAGTTCGGCGCCGAGTTCGGCAGCTCGGGCACGAAGTCCGCTTTCAAAGTGGGCATCGGCTATTCCTACACCCGCGCGAACACCTTCACCGCCAGCGAGTCGAGTACGCGGGAGACCCAGAACCAGTTCCAGGAGTCGCTCTCCACCGACGTCAGCCGCGACGTGACGAAATCGGTGACGCGGACGGTGGAAGGGGCGAGCGTGGAGGTTCTGGTGACCGTCAACAACGGCGGCGACATTCCCTTTACGGTGCGCAACCTCCAGTTGACCGGTCTGTTGCAGGATCCGTTCGACCGGCGTTCTTTCGTCCCGGTGGCGACGCTGCTGCCCGCCTCGATGCTTCAGGGCGGCGGCGACCTGGAGGTTTTCCTCGGTCCGTTCATTCCTCAGCGCGGCCCGTTCATCTTCAAGAGCACCGACGTGTTCCCCTCGCTGGTGGAAGACCTGATGAAGAACCCGCGCGGTTTGATCTTCCGGGTGGCCAACTTCGACATCGAGGACGAGGACGGGCGGAACTTCGCCTTCATCACGCAGGACGTCAACGACCGCACGGCCGGTCTGATCATCGACTTCGGCAACGGACAGGTGGAACGGTTCCGCGTGTCGACGCACAGCCCGTTCGTGCTGAACGCCTGCGACGCGCGTTCCCTCGTGCCGGGGGCGTTCTGTCGCAGTGACGCGGACTGCGACGGGGGGACGTGCGTAAAGGGCAACGGACGACTGGAAGGCGTGTCGATGGCGTTCGTGATGCAGGACGTGCTCGGCTTCCCCAAGAACCGGCCGATCGACGCCATCACGGTCGGTCCGAACGGCTGTGGAGAGACGTGGGCGGTCGGTGACGACGTCCAGGTGGCCGCGCCGATCTGTTTCCCCGTGCCCGTGGGCGGGGTGATCGTGGAAGCCGGTCCCAACGGCGTGCTGGACACGATTCCGGCGGGCGACGACCTGCGGATGGGCGATACCATCATCGACGGCGGCGACGGCTGCGCGCATACCCGCGCCGCCCGGGACGACGTGCAGGTGGTGGAAGGCGATTGCCAGACCGCCGCTCCGGACGGGGTGATGGTCACGCCCGGTCCGGACGGCGTGTTCCAGACCACCCCCGCCGGCGATGACCGCCTGACCACGGTGACCGGGTATGGCACCGAGCGGGTGGGCGTCTGCGACGGCAACACGGAGACGTTCATCGAAGCCGGTCCCAACGGCGTGCTCGACTCCACGCCGGGAGGCGATGACGTGGTCGACGGCACCCGCATCGAACCGGGCGACAACGGCATTCTGGAAACGGCGACGGTGTTCGACGACGTGTTCAACGGACCGGGCATCACCTGCGACGAGGATGCGGACTGCCCCGGCGCCGGTCTGTGCAAGCAGGTGGAACGGCTCACACGGGTTCGGGGGGTGGAGAACGACCCGACCGAGCAACGATCCTGGGTGATCCTCACCGACGTGGACCTGCCGCCGGATCAGGATTTCGACGAGATCCGCCTCCAGGCGGGGCAGACGTTTTCGCTCGCCTACGTGCAGGATCGCGACGGCGACGGGCTGCTGGCGCGGGAGGAATTCCTCTACGGCAGTTCGGATCGCCGGATCAACTCGGACGGTTGCCCGCTCGGCGACGGGGCGCCCGGATGCGATCCGACCGTCTTCGATTTCGACACCGTGCGCGACTTCGAGGAGGTCAAGCAGGGTTGGGAGGTCGAGGTGGCGGGACAGTCGAGTTTCGTCGTCTTCTCCAACCCGGTCCTGCCCGACACCGATGCCGACCGCTTGTTCGACGATGAGGAGAAGACCCTCGGCACCGATCCCGGCAACCGCGACACCGACGGCGACGGCCTCTCCGACTTCGACGAGGTGCGCGGATACGACATCCTCGAGCGCGACGGGACGCTGATCCGCACCATCCGGCCCTATCAGTCCGCCCGCATCGGTCCGGGACCGAACCTCGTGCTCGATACGCGGGTGGTCACGGATGCCAACCAGAATCCGCTGGACGTGGTGGGGACGGACCCGAACGGTCGCCCGATCATCACGGCCGGCGCCGATGGTCGCCTCGACTCGCGCCCGGAAGGCGACGACGTCCTGGAGGAGACGAAGGTCATCGTGGACGGCGGCAACGGCGTGCCGGAGACCCCGGCCGCGGGGGACGACCTCCAGATCGGTCCGTCGCCGACGGCCACCAACACCGTCACCGTCACGTTCCTGGAATTCAGCGCCGGGGGCAATGCGTGCGACGAATTGCAGAGCGGCGAATACAGCTTCGACCTGCGCGTGCGCAAAAACATCGAAACGCTGGTGGGGACGTTTACCCAGCCGACGACACCGGGCGACCTGGTTTCCGTGGACCGGTTCGTCCCGCACAGCTTCGGCGGGATGATCGTCGCCGGTCCCAACGGGATCGCGGATACGGCGGCGGCCGCCTCCAGCGACGACGTGCAGGTGGCGGCGGTGGGAGAAGTCGTCGGCGTCGCCGGTGTGGTGATCCGT
>CAZNQN010000308.1:0-3666 GCA_964574925.1 uncultured Phycisphaeraceae bacterium
ATCTTTTTTTTTTTTTTCAGGACAAGCAGCTCCACTTCGTCTCCCGGCTTGTGAGGGCGGATCTGTTCCCGCAGCGCTTCCGCATCCTTTACGGGTTCATCGTCGATCGCGACGATGACATCATGCAGCTTCAGTCCGGCCCGGTCGGCGGGGCTCCCTTCCACCACACCGCGGACCCGCACGCCGCCCGACAGACCCAGCTGTTCTTTCAGATCCGCCGAAACGTCACCCACCGCTACACCAAGCCACACGTTGCTTTTGCTTCCCGCCTTCTCCTCACCATCGTCGTCGCTTTCGGCGACGACAACCACCGCCGCGCCGTTCCTTCTTAAGGCCGTACTTACCTTGCGCGCATTATCGATTCGAAGGGCAACGGACTCTTCGCGTTCACGATTGCTGTTGTCGCCGTTGTTTGCATGAAAGATCACGATCTTATGATCTTCCTTTTTGTTCATCTCCTTCTTTTCTTTCATTTTCGCCCCGCTGTCCGCATCGTCTGGTACCGGAGCGGCCAGCACCTGGTTCACGAGGAACGGAAGCCCGACGGCCAACAGAATCCACGTCAATCGTTTCATCGTTGATCTCTCCTCAACTAGGTCCATCCCAATTTTCGATATACTTGTCATTGTTCTCCGTTCGTGCTCACGGCGAACGTCTCTGTGCACGTCTTGTCGGCGAAGTGCGCAGCCGGTTTACATACATACAACCTTACTTCGTGCTCAGATTCCTCCGTGCATCGTGAAATGAGACATCTTCGAAAACGAACGCACTTTGAGCACGCGGTGCACTTCGAGCAGATACACGTTACCCTTCTCGTCGATCACGCCCAGGATGTTCCGGCCGACGCGCCGGTAGATGCGGGGAAGCCGCCGATCGGATGGCCTGTCGGGACGGAAGAGCCGCCGCCGGGGCAACGAGGCCAAAGCAGCCTGAGAAGGGTCGGAGCCGGCGGCATCGCGGCTCAATGCCAGTCTCGGCGAAGAGGGCTTCGCCATGTCCACGAACGGGCGCCTCTCCTGCGGCCACCCGGACGTTGCCAGCCACATCGCGGCGATCGCAGCCGCCGCCGTCCCGACGGCGAGCCACCAGCCGCGGTGCACGGCGGTCAGCCGGTCGCGCCAGCTCGGCGGTCGCGTGGACCACAGGGGGCGTGCGACCCCGGGATGCGCCGCGAAGGCTTCACGAAGGGCTTCCCCGGCCTCGCGGTCGACGGCCCGGCATGTCTCCATCAGCCGCCGCGCCTCGGGATCGCGGAGCAGCGCCCGATCGAGTTCGCACCGATCTTCTTCCGCGAGCTCCCCGTCGAGGCTCAAGCTGATCCAGCGCTCGACGCGTTCGCCCATCTCTTGGTCCATTGTGTTACAACCTGTTTTCCAGTGCTTCCCGCAGCAACCGCCGCGCCCGCACGAGTCTCGTCTCGACCGTGTCGATGGGGATCCCGAGCACCTCGGCGATCTCCCGATACCCCCATCCGTTTATGTGCCGCAGGACGAACGGCTCTCGATACAAGGCAGGCAGCGCCCGGACCGCCCGCAAGACCGCCACCTGTCTCTCCGCGCGTGTTGCGACTTGTTCCCCGTCTTCCGCGGTGAGCGGCATCCCGGCCGCTGCGTCCTGCCGACGGCGGCGACGCCGGTCTCGCGAGACGCGCCGCCCGTAATCCAGCGCGACGTTTCTCGCCAGACGGGCGATCCACGGCCTCCACGCCCGCGGATCGCGCAGCTCTCCGACCCGCCGCCACACCTGCACCCAGACCTGTTGCATGGCGTCATCGAGCAGGCTCCCATCCGTCAGGACGGCGAAGACGACCCCCCGGATCCACGGGCCGTGCCGATCCACCAGCTCGCGGAAGGCGTACGCATCGCCCTCCCGAACCGCCTCGATGACCGGCCAGTCGGCCTCCGCCGTATCCCACTGCCCCATGGGCCTCTCCACATCACACAAGACGCCGTCCCTTTCGAGCCCCTGTCACATTCGACCGGGAAAACCCGCTATTTTCCGACCGGGCCGCAGCAGCCTCCCGTCCCATAACCGGCATCCCAAGGCCCCTCCCGCGGCACGTCGCGCCTCCATTGACAGCCCCGGCCGGCATGTTACGCTTTCCGCTTCGATGTGGACGATCTGCTTTTTCACAACGTCGATGCTTCTGCCGGCGGAGGCTCCGCGGCCTGCGGCGGCGCCGCTGCGCCCGGCCCGCTCCTGGCAGCTCGACGTGCGGTTCCAGGATCCGCGCCGGCTCGTCGTGCAGATGCCGGGGGAGCCGGAGCCGACCGTCTACTGGTACATGCTCTACGAGGTGATCAACCGCACGGGCCGGGACGTGGACTTCCTCCCCTCGATCGAGCTGGTGACGGACACGTTGCAGGTGGTCCAGGCCGGCGCCGAGATCCATCCACGGGTCTACGATCTGATCCGGCAGCGGCATCGGAAGGAATTCCCGTTTCTTAGAACGCCCTACGAAGTGACGGGCCGGCTCCTTCAGGGGGAGGAGAACGCACGGGCCTCGGTGGCGGTGTTCCGGGATTTCGACGCGACGGCCAGTCGGTTCACGATCTATGCGAGCGGGTTTTCCGGGCGGATGCAGCGGAAACCGAATCCCGAATTCGATCGAAGCCGGGGGGAGTCCCCGGACAATCCGCCCTATTTCGTTCTGCGGCGGACGCTGGCGATCGTGTACGATCTACCGGGCGACCCGCAGACGCGGCATCAGGCCAAACCCGTCCGCCGCACGCGGACATGGGTCTGGCGATAGGAGGTTCGGACGAGCGCATACCACGGGTAAGAAAGCTCGCGTGCCTCATTCGTGCTGCCGGTCGGTTCGGGCCGGCGGCGCAGGCAGGCAAGAGGAGGTCACGCCAATGGCACACAAAAAAGGCCAAGGCTCATCGCGAAACGGGCGGGACAGCAATCCGAAGTATCGCGGCATCAAGCGGTACGCCGGGCAGACGGTCCGCGTGGGGACGATCCTGGTGCGTCAGTGCGGGACGGCCCATCTTCCGGGCTTCAACGTCGGCCGCGGACGAGACGACACCCTCTTCGCGCTCGCCGACGGCATCGTCCGCTTCCGAGGCCGGAAAGTGGACGTCGTTCCGCAGGCCGAGTCGAATTGAAGTTGCCGCAGCCACGTCGCGCGTAGACCCGCCACGGTCTTTCGGGGCGGGACGTTGGAATCGTATCCGGGACTTTCCCTTTCCTCTTCGAAAGGGCACCCCCCGCTATTCCCTTTCCGGCATATGCCCGGATGTGCGAGAATCAGAGATAATAAAGGCCGATCGGGTAGTGGCTGTTTGTCCCGATCACGCAGGATACAGCGCTTACCCTGTCCGGGAAAAGAGCAGAGCGGCGCTCCGCCGGATCCACCTCCCGATGAACGAATCTCTCGAACCGTTCCTGTGGAAGGGGCGATGATCGAACATGACGATGCAAGAATCTCATGGTAATGACCTGCGTGGGCCGGAGGATGCGGCCCTCTGGTCCGTCTCCTATGAACAATCTCCGCTCACGGGAAGCTGGGTGTACAAGTTCGATCACGAGCCGGTCGCGGACGGCGGATGGCATGGTCTGAATCGCAGCAGACCGACGGCATGGTATAAGATCGTGTCCGATCGCTTGCGGGTCATCATCCCGGAAAGTCGCGTCTCGCCGGAGACCCTCACGGATGTCCTT
>CAZNQN010000309.1:0-728 GCA_964574925.1 uncultured Phycisphaeraceae bacterium
GCCGCGTCGCGGCCGCCGGCGGTCATCCTGGACGTCGACGAAACGGTGCTCGACAACGCCCCCTTCGCCGCCCGACAGCTTCAGGCGGGAGCGTCGTTCGGTCGACCGGCGTTTACGCTCTGGGTCAACGAGGCGCAGGCGCCGCTGGTTCCGGGAGCGGCCGAGTTCATCCGCTACGCCCGCGCCAAGGGCGTGCGGGTATTCTTCGTCACCAACCGGCTGGCGGAGGAAGAGGAAGGGACACGGAAGAACCTCACGCGGCGGGGAATTCCGCTTGAGACCGATCGTGACACGGTGCTGACGCGGAACGAACGGCCGGACTGGACGCGGGACAAGTCGTCGCGGCGGCGGTTCGTGGCCCGCGATCACCGCGTGCTGCTGCTGATCGGAGATGACCTGAACGATTTCGTGCCGGCGATGGTGCCCCCGGCAAAACGGGCTGAGCTGGTGCGGCGGTACCGGGATCGGTGGGGAACGAAGTGGTTCCTCCTGCCGAATCCGCAGTACGGCTCGTGGCAGCGGGCGTTGTACGGATTCCAGCCGGGCTTGTCCGCGCCGGAAAAACTGCGCCGGATGACGTCGCACCTGGCGGAGATCGCAGCGAAGTGAAACGAGCATTGCGGAGCGAAGGTCGCCGTAACGCCGGTGACACGAGGGATCGCGAATCGATTCGATGACGAATCACAGTTATGAAATCGCGTTGATGCTGGGCGTGCTCAGCCCGTTCC
>CAZNQN010000309.1:738-3665 GCA_964574925.1 uncultured Phycisphaeraceae bacterium
AAAAACTGCGCCGGATGACGTCGCACCTGGCGGAGATCGCAGCGAAGTGATCAAGGATACCACCAGTCCGTTCAATCCGGGCAAGCCCGTGGATCTCGAACTGTTCGTGGGTCGTCTCCCGGAAATCGAACGTCTCCGGGCCAAGGCGCGCGCTGCCATGACGGGACGTCTGGAGGCAGCGTTTATAACGGGCGAACGCGGAATCGGGAAAAGCTCCCTGGCGTCGTTTGTGGGGCACTTGTGCGAAAAACATGATGGCGCCCTGTCCGTTCACGTCATGCTTGGAGGAATCGACACTCTTGAGAATGTCGTCCGCGCCGTTTTCGATCAACTCGTTAAGAATAGCACGGAAAGACCTTTCCTTGACAGGGTCAAGGAGTTTTTGGGGAATCGTGTCACAGAAGCCGGGCTATTTGGCGTCAGTATTAAGTTTGAACCTCAAGAGGAAGACCTTCGCGTTCTGGTTAATAACTTTGTTCCGAGTATCGCCGCGCTGACGGAACAGCTGAGGCCGGATCGCGACGGGCTCGTTATTATTCTCGAT
Source organism: uncultured Phycisphaeraceae bacterium (assembly GCA_964574925.1). Classification (GTDB taxonomy): domain Bacteria; phylum Planctomycetota; class Phycisphaerae; order UBA1845; family UBA1845; genus CAZNQN01. Next base: position 1,283 of record CAZNQN010000309.1, read on the forward strand.
GATTTGAACGGAATCGTTCAGTCGCCGCGTTTTGCCGATTGGATCAAAAGCTTTGTCGATGAGGTTTCAACCAGCCAACGCCGCGTTCCGTTATGCTTGGTGCTTGTCGGGCTCGAAGAGCGGCGGCACATGATGATCGAACAGAACCCGTCCGTCGGTCGGATTTTTGAAGTGATCGACGTGCGCCCCTGGGACCGGGATGAAACCCGCATTTTTTATGCGAATGCCTTTGCCAAGGTCGGGATTGCCGTCGAAGACAGCGCATGGCCGGTATTGCAGGATTATACAGGAGGTCTTCCTGCACTTGCCCATGAGATTGGAGATGCAGCATTTCGAGTGGACGAAGATGGCCTCGTTGATAAAGCTGACGCCTTGAAAGCGGTTGTTCTCGCGGCCGATGTCGTTGGGTCGAAATATCTGGAGCCGCAGGTGATTCGTGCAATTCGGAGCAAAAAGTATCGTGATATTCTCCGGAAACTCGCTTTGACTCGCGCGTTCGGCGGGCGCGAATTAGCGTCGTTCTCTCGTGCAGAACTCAAAAAAATATCACACGATTCCGAGAAGAAGGTCGTCGATAGTTTCCTTAGGCGCATGAAATCGCTCGACGTGATTGTGGAAGCTCCTGAAGAGGGTCGCGGTAGGTATCGGTTTGCAAGACAGCTTGATTGCCTGTATTTCGTGATGGAAGGAATCAAAGCCAGCAAACGCGGAGGCGACGAAGATAAGGACTAAAAGGGCGAAGGAATTCTTCAGTCGTTGCTTCTGGTGGTGTTGGTAACAAGAACGTGACGAATCACAGTTATGAAATCGCGTTGATGCTGGGCGTGCTCAGCCCGTTGCTGAGCTTCTGGATCCTGGTGCTGTGGGGTCCGAAGCTGGGCAAGCCGCTTTCCGGCTGGACGGCCGTCGTGCTGGGCATGGGCGTCCCGCTCGTGCTCGCCTCCTACGTGCTGGTCTCCTGGTGGTGGGGGGAGACGGAGGCGTCGCGGACGGCCCTGTCCGCCGCGGCGTGGCGGCTGCACTGGGCCGATCTGGGCGGCGTGCCGGCGACGTTCGGCGTCAAACTCGATTCGCTCACCGTGGCCATGTACTTCATGGTCGCCTTCATCGCTTTCTGGATCTTCTTCTTCAGCATCGGCTACATGTCGGGGCACAGCGACGAGGTGGCCGGACAGTGCAAGTACTGGCGCTTCTTCGCCTACCTGTCGCTGTTCGGCTTCTCGATGCTGGGACTGGTGATCAGCAGCAGCCTGCTGTTCCTGTTCATCTTCTGGGAGCTGGTGGGGTTGTGCAGCTACCTCCTGATCGGGTTCTACTTCCACGAGCGCTGGCCGCAGTACGCCCAGATGAAGGCGTTCATCACCAACCGCGTGGGCGACTTCGGGTTCCTGATCGGGTTGATGCTGGTCTATACCTACCTGGGCACGCTGGATCTGGACGAGGCGGCGGCGCGGTTCGCCGAGCAGGCGGCTTCGCGCACCGGACTGTTCGCCAGCTCGTTTACGCTGTGGGGCGCGTCGCTGGCGACGATCATGGGGATCGGTCTGTTCTGCGGCGCGATGGGGAAAAGCGCCCAGTTCCCGCTGCACGTCTGGTTGCCGGACGCGATGGCCGGTCCCACGCCGGTCAGCGCCTTGATTCACGCCGCCACCATGGTCGCGGCGGGGGTGTACCTGGTGGCGCGGGTGTTCCGGTTGATGACGCCGGAGGCGCTGATGTTCATCGCCCTGATCGGGTGCCTGACGCTGACGCTGATGGCGCTGGTGGCGATCGTGCAGGTGGACATCAAGAAATGCCTCGCCTATTCGACGCTCTCCCAACTCGGGTACATGATCTTCGGCATGGGGTGCGGGGCGTGGGTGGCGGCGCTGTTCCACCTGATCACGCACGCCTTCTTCAAGGCCATGCTCTTCCTCTGCTCCGGACAGGTCATCGAGGGCTGCCATCACGTCCAGGACATGCGCAAGATGGGGGGACTGCGCAAGAAGATGCCGGTGACCTGCTGGACGTTCTTCGTCGGCGTGCTGGCGATTTCCGGCGCCGGCATCGCGGGTACGGGCATCGGCATCGGCGGATTCTTCAGCAAGGACGAGATCATGGCGGTCGCGTACGCCCGCTCCTATGTGTGGGGAGCGGACGACTTCGAAAAATACCAAACCGCCCGTCACGAAGCGCACGCCGTCCCCACGGACCATGCCGAGGGACCGCCGGTTCGACTCGTCGCCGACATGCTTCAGCATGAGGAGCGAGAGAACGAACACAGCGCCCTGCGGTCGATGGCGGAGCATCACCGCGCAACGGTCGCCGCCGTCGAACATCCCGGCGGGCACGACGCCGACGGGCGGGCGGCGATCTTTACGTCCACGCCCGTCCTGCCGAAATG
>CAZNQN010000310.1:0-3663 GCA_964574925.1 uncultured Phycisphaeraceae bacterium
CCCCCCGTGCTCGCCGCGCACGTGCAGGGCGTCGTCTTCCGCCCGCGTGCGGATGCCGGGTACCGCCCGCGCCACCAGCACCCGCACCGGCCGGATCGTGATCCCCGACGGTTCTCCGGCAATGACCGGCATCGTCGTGGTCGACCAGAAGACCAACCACCCCGTCGTGATCAGCGACCGTGCCATGACGTGGGATCCCGTCCCTTCGTGTGAGACGTTCCGACCCTCGGCGACCGTTCGATGCGGATCCACGGCTGCTTCGCCGCCCCGCTCAGGGGCGAAGATGCTCTAGAACAGGAGAACAGAGCCGAGCCGGGTGTTCCCTTCGGGCGTCAGATACGCACCCGGACACGGTCGGCCGCGAAGACGGGACGCGACTCGAAACGCCACCGCCCGGCTTCCGGCCGAACGATCTCAGGACGTTCCGGGCTTCCGGAACGACAGACCGAACTTCGCCAGTTGCTCCTTGATCTCGTTGAGGGACGTCTGTCCGAAGTTCTTGATGCTCAGCAGTTCGGCCTCGGTGCGCATGGCCAGCTCGCCCAGCGTCGTCACGCCCAGCCGCTGCAACGCTTTGCGGGAGCGGACGGACAGCTCCAGCTCGGAGACGTGCTTGTTGGCGGCGGCCATCGCCTCCGGATTGACCCTCGGCGCGATCGCCGCCGGCGGGCTGGGCGGACCGGCCTGAAGCGCCTGCCCCAGCCGCAGACCCTTCTGCGCGAGCATCGCCTTGATCTCGTTCAGTGACGTCTCTCCGAAATTGCGATAGGACAGCAGCTCGTATTCGGTCGTCTTGAGCAGGTCGCCGAGCGTGCGGATGTTCATCTGCTTGAGACAGTTGCGCGCCCGCACGCTCAGTTCGAAATCGGCGATGGGCATGTCCAAAACGGCATCACGCCGCTCGCGTTCCCACTGCGACTGCTCGTCGTAGAACATCGTGTAGGAACATTTCACCGAGCGGAGGAACCGCTTCGCCCGCTCGTGGTTGGGATGGACCTTGAGCACCTCGTTGAGGCACCGCTCCGCCCGTTCGAGCTGACCCCGCTCCTCGTACATCAACGCCAGGTTGATCAGCGCGTGAACCGGCACCTCCTCCCGGCTCGCGCATCGCTCGAAGCAGGAAAGGGCCGTCTCCTCGTCCCCGGCCTGGTCGGCAATCAGCGCCAGGCGGAAGGCGGCCTCGGTATGATCCGGGTCCACAGACAGCACCTCTTCATATTTCCTCGCCGCCCCTGCCGAATCGTACGAACGTTCGAGCAGGTAGCCTTCCAGGAACAACCGTTCCGTCCGGCTGTCCCCCGTATCGGGGATGGCCTCGATGGCGGACCGCGCCTCCTCGAGCCGACCCGTCTCGATCATCGTCATGATGGACTCCTGCGTCGTCGTGTCCGTGGTCATGGGTTCCCTGTGCCTCCTTGGGGTGGGACGAGACCCGCCTTGCCGCGCTTCGGCGAAGACGGACGGTCACGCCCCGCCGTTCGAAGTGATCACCCTTCCCGGCCGTGCGACGGTGCCCCGACCGCCGCCCCGCGCTGTCCGCCTCACCGTCCTGTCGTCATGGGTAACCGGGAAAGTGTATCCGGGAAGCGTCCGTTCGCAACCCTTACCCTTCCCCCCGGTCCAGCTCCCGCAGGAAGCGGAAATCGTAGATCCCCGTGTGGTGCCCGTCGGACCAGAAGAACTGGATCGCGTAGTTGCCCACCAGACGGGCGCTGGTGACGCGGACGCCCGTGGGGTCGCTGCGGAGGATGTGCAGCGGGTTGGCCTCACGCTCCTCCCGCTCCTGCCGGCAGGTGGCGCAGGGACAAACGCGGCGAAGCTCGGCCAGGGCGTATTCGCTCCGCCGACCGTCCGCCCACGTGACATAGAGTCGCTGCTCGGCCAGCTTGACTTTCAGGTCCCTGGGCGTCACCTCCGGACCTCGCTCCGCCGAAGACCCGGATGCGTTGCCTGCGGGTTCCGTTCCGTCGGGCATGGGGGTCATTCCTCCTTCGGGTCGGGAAGGTCGACCGCGTGCCGCGGCTCCTTCCCCTCCAGGATGTCGAGCACCTCGTCGATCACCGCCTCCATCCTCGCCAGGCTGCCCGGCGTCCGCGCCCCCAGGTGCGGCGTCAGCACCGTCCGCGGTGCGGAAAGGATCGGATGGTCCGGAGGAGGCGGTTCGGGATCGAACACGTCCAGCCCCGCTCCCGCCAGCCGCCCGTCATGCAGCGCCCGCGCGAGCGCTTCCCCATCGACAACCTCACCGCGAGCGGTGTTGATGAGAACGGCCTGTGGGTTCATCGCCCCGAGCGCCTCGCCGTCGATCATGCCGCGGGTTTCCTCGGTCAACGGCACGTGAAGACTGACGACGTCGGCCTTGCGCAGCAGCGTCTTTCGATCAACGGCCTCGGCGACGAAATCCAGCCGCCCCATCCGCACGATGTCATGGTAGACGATGCGCATGCCGAACCCCCATCGGCATCGGCGGGCGACGGCCTTGCCGATCCGACCCAGTCCGATGATGCCCAGCGTCAGGCCCCCCAGCTCCGGACCGATCAGCGTCCGCCGCGCCCGCCGGAAGGCGTCGGCACCCGCGCGGACGGCCTCGTGCCCCTCCGCGACGTGACGAACAACGGCGATCATCAGCCCGACCGTCAGGTCAGCCACCGCCTCCGTGGAGGCGTCGGGCGTATGGACGACGGTGATGTTTCGCCGGGCCGCGGCCGCAAGCTCGATGTTGTCCACGCCGGCGCCCGCCCGTCCGATCACCCGCAGGCGCGGAGCGGCTTCGAGCAGTCGGCCGGTGACGCGCGTGCCCGTTCGCACGATCAGCGCATCGGCCTCGCCGATCGCGGCGCGGAGTTCGTCCTCGTCGCGCCCGGAGACGGTCACGACGTCCGCCCGCTTGCCCGCCCGCGCGACCGCGGCGTCGTCGAACATGCCGGCCAGCACGAGTTGCGGTCTGCTTTCGCTCATCACGGTTGATCTTGGCTGGTGTCTCATCCGACGTCAACGAATTCGCTGCCCCGTTCGATACGGGAAGCAGGCTGTTTGCCGGAAGGGAACGGCGTGCGGCTGGTCGAACGACTGATGCGGGCTATGATCGGATCCATGGATCGAGCCGAGCGATGGTCGATGCTCCGCCTGGCGGTTCGTCTTGCGCGCGAGGCGGGCCGGTTGGCCTTGTCCCGCTTCGGACGGGCGGAAGCCGTCCAGAAGCACGACCACAGCATGGTCACCGACGTGGATCGGGAGATCGAGCGGCGGGTGATGGAGGCCGTCGCCCGCGCGTTTCCCGACCATGCGGTCCTCGGCGAGGAACACCACCGTGAAGCCCGCCTGCACAACGACCCGCGATCGACGTCCGTCGTATGGGTGGTGGATCCGCTCGACGGGACGCGGAATTACGTGGCGGGCTTTCCCTGTTTCGCCACCTCCATCGGCGTGCTGGAAACCGGCCGGCCCGTCGTCGGCGTCGTCTACGAGCACAACCTGGGCCTTCTCTACACGGCCGTGGAGGGAGAAGGCGCTTGGATGCGGCGCGTCGCGCCCGAATCGGCAGAGCATACGGAAACCCCCTCGAAGGCGTCCTCCGAGATCGGCGATCCGTCGTTTTCCCCCCGAGGGCGGACGGAGATTAGCGAGCCCGCGCGGGCTGAAGCCCGCGGCTCGGAACACGAC
>CAZNQN010000311.1:0-938 GCA_964574925.1 uncultured Phycisphaeraceae bacterium
ACGTAAAGAGGCCACGCCCCCGCCGCCAGCAGGAACAGCACCGTCCCCGGCAGCAACCACAACCCGCGCAACCCGCGAACCTGTTCGCGGAGCGTCCCGATCGCTCCCGCCCCGGCCCCGTTCGCGGCGCCGTTCCGTCCTGAAGCGTTTCTCGTTCTTGTGTTCCAAACCGCGGGCTTGAGCCCGCGCGATTCCTCCACACTCCGTCCGCATCCGGCGGAAACAGGCCCGGTGCACGTGTCCGAGAAATGCGCGAACAAAGGAACCGTCACGAACCAGAACACCGCCAGCGCCACCCCCACCGTCACCAGCGGCAGCGGCGCCTTGGCCATCATCGCCAGCGCGAACGCCAGATAGAACCCGGCCAGGTACCCCCGGTGCCTCCGCCCCGTCATCGTCCCCCGCCAGAAGAAGGCGAAGGCAAGCGTCGTCAGGAACGTCAGCACCATGTCCACCTGGGCGTTGCGGGCATAGAACACCGTGGCCGCACACGCCGCCCAGATGCACCCCGCCAGTACCCCCCGCCGGAACCCGAACAGCATCGTGCCCAGCCAGGCCACCACGAACGTGTTGGCCAGCGCCGCCAGCGCCGACGGCAACCGGGCGGTGAACTCCGTCACCGGAAGATGACCCGGCGGCGGAGGGACAAGCGTAGATGCCGCGGCGATCAGCCAGATCCCCAGCGGCGTCTTCCGCACCCGCGGAGCGCCGGCGTACTGAGGGATCAACCAGTTCTCGGACGCGATCGTGTGGCGGGCGGCGACGGCGTTGATCGCCTCATGCCCGCCCAGCGGCGGTCCCGTTCGCAGCTCCACCAGGCACGTCGAAAGGGCCAGCACACCCAGGGCGATCCCCGCCAGCCACCGCCCCTCCCCGGATGATCGCCACGGGGGCAGCGCCTCTCGGGAAGCCCCCCCCGTCGCGGCGTTCTCCACGGG
>CAZNQN010000311.1:948-3634 GCA_964574925.1 uncultured Phycisphaeraceae bacterium
CTCCACGGGCGCAGGCGGCCCGGGGTTTTCCCCCGCCGCCGCATTCACTTCCGCTGAGGATGTCTCTACCTGAATCATCGCGCGACGCCGGTTTTCCTCCTCCGTCCGCCGGGCGATCCCGCCGCAAACGCGGCGCAACGTCCGGCCGGCGGGGCGATCGACCGCCCTCTCCCCGCCTGACGCCCGAAAACGCCCATGCTAGCATCACTGACGCCGCCTGAACACCGGAAGACCTCACAGCGGGGCGCCTGGGAGCGGGAGACGGAGCGCCCGAATGGGCGTTTCCGACCTCGACCGTTCGAATCGTGAAGCGGTGGTACGAATCTTGCTGGCCGATTGGCAGGGGGGTGTTGCGTGCGCCGGCGCAACCCTCGGACCTGCTCCCCAGGGGAGCCCCCCGCGTTTCGCACCGGGTCCGGTTCGGGCGACCCGCGCGACACCCGGTCCGAGAGAACGGGAGAGATCATCCGACGGAATCAAGGCGGGAAGGAATACGTTTCGTCGAAACCCAATTGAGGATCATCGCACCATGATGACCGAGCCGGAATCGCACATCACCCAGGCGGCCATCTTCCGGGATCTCGAACCGGAATGGGTGGAGGCGCTTTGTCGACAGGGACGCCGGTTCACGGGCGAACCGAAACAGATGCTCTTCGAACGCGGCGACGACGCCCGCGAACTGCTCCTGCTCACCCAGGGCGTGGTGGAGCTCCTCTTCCCCGTCCACGTGATGGGCTTCACCCGCGAGGTCACGATGGAGACCAAGCAGCCCGGCGACGTCGTCGCCTGGTCGGCCGTCATCAGTCCCTACCACTACACCCTCAGCGCCCGATGCGCCAACCGCTGCACGCTGCTGGGCTTCGAACGCGACATGCTGATGTCGTTTTTCCGCGAGCACCCCGAAGCCGGCTTCCTCTTCATGCGCAACCTCGCCGGCGTCATCGCCGCCCGCCTCCAGGGAATCCAGATGATGTGGATGCGCGATCTTCAGGCCGGAACCGCCCGAACACCGTAAGCGCCCCCGACACGGACGCACCTCCGTTGCGGATCACCGCCCCCGGCGGATCGTCCGGTATCGGTCCGCGTCGAACGGCCCGAACGTCTCCTCCGTCCCGTCGATCCAGCGCACGACGACGCGGTCGATCCGTCTCACCGCCCCCAGCCCGAAATGCACGCGGGGATCGTTGGATGAACAATAACTGTACGCGCGGCGGACCTCGTCGAACCGCCGCCGCCCTTTGAATCGGATCTCCACCCGCGCCCCGATCGCGTCCGTGCCGTCCCGCTCCCGCACGCGGAAGCCGATCCAGTGCCCCCGCTTGACCGCCACGTTTTCGAGCACGTACGCCGGTCCGTCGCGGTTGTTGATGAAGATGTCGAGGTCGCCGTCGTTGTCGAAATCTCCGAACGCCGCCCCCCGGCTGGAATGGTGCCACGCACGCCGCGTCCCCCCCCGCGGTGTAATCTCCCGGAACCCGCCGCCGGGTATGCCCGCGAACAACTGGTTCGCCTCCACGTAAGGGTCCCCCTTCCGCACCGGATTCTTCGGAAGCGAAACCCGCCCATTGGCCACGTAGAGGTCGCGGATTCCGTCATGGTCGAAGTCGAGCAAGGCCGTTCCGAAGCCCGTGGAAGGCCGGCTCGCCTCCATCCCCCACCGATCCGAGACGTCCACGAAAAAACCGCCGTCATTCAGATACAGGGTGTTGGTCTGTCCCTCGAAGTGGCTCATGAACAGGTCCCAGTCGCCGTCGTCGTCCACGTCGCGGGCGTCGATGCCCATGCCGGACTCGGCCATTCCCTCCGCGTTGAACGCCACCGCCCGCTCGAGCGCCTGCTCGGAAAACGTCCCGTCCCCGCGATTGATCCAGAGCTGATTGGCCTGGAGGTCGTTGGCCGCCACCACGTCGGGCCGACCGTCGCCGTTGAAATCGGCACAGACGACGCCCAGCCCGTTGCCGGACGCCTGCCGAATCCCGGCCGCTTCCGAAACATCCGTGAACGTCCCGTCCCCCTCATTGCGATAGAGAACATCGGAAGCCGGGGCCTTGTACGGTTCCGGTGAGCAGTAGTCCGGCTCCCCGTGAGGGCCGAAACATCGCAACTCCCCCTCCGGCGACCAGCGGACGTAATTGACGACGTACAGGTCCAGGTCGCCGTCGCGGTCGTAATCGAAAAAGGCGCTGCTGGAGCCGAAGCCGGGATCCCCCACGCCGGCCCGTTCCGTCACGTCACGGAAACCGAGCGTTCCCTCTCCCCCGGTATTGCGCAGCAGCACGTTGGGTCCGACGTTGGTGAGATAGAGATCGGGCCAGCCGTCGCCGTCGTAGTCCCCCACCGCACACCCCATGCCGAAATGGTGGTCTCCCGTTCCGGTCGCCTCGGTGACGTCCGCGAACCGTCCGTTCCCGAGATTGCGATACAACCGGTTGCCCGGTGTCTCCTCCGTGACACCCAGCACGTTCCCTCCCTGAATGAAGTAGACGTCGAGGAAACCGTCCCGGTCGTAGTCGATCAGGCAGACGCCGCCGGACATGATCTCCGGCAGGTACTTCGTGTCCCCCTCGCCGGAGACGTGAACGAAATCCACGCCGCACGCCGGCGCCCGGTTGACGAACCAGATGCCGGAGGAGAGCGTCGCATCGACCGCCTCCGCCGGCAAGTCGGGAACGGTCGCGGCTCCCAC
>CAZNQN010000312.1:0-3623 GCA_964574925.1 uncultured Phycisphaeraceae bacterium
TGATCTGGTTGACCGGGTTGAGCGGGTCGGGCAAGGGCGCCATTGCGTTTACGCTGGAACATGCCCTGATGCAGCGGGGGCACCTCTGCTACGTTCTGGACGGGGACAACGTTCGTCACGGTCTCAACAAGAACCTGGGATTCTCCGCGGAGGATCGTCAGGAGAACATCCGTCGCATCAGCGAGGTGGGGAAGCTGTTCGTGGATGCGGGTCTGATCACGATGACGTCGTTCATCAGTCCCTACCGGGCCGACCGCCAGGCCGCCCGTGAGACGGTGGGCGACGACGATTTCTTCGAAATCTTCTGCGACACGCCGCTGGAGGTCTGCGAACAGCGGGATCCGAAGGGGCTCTACAAGAAGGCCCGCGCGGGAGAGATCAAAGGATTCACCGGCATCGACGACCCCTACGAGCCGCCGGACAATCCGGAGATGGTGATCGACACGTCCAGGATGTCGCCGCAGGAAGCCGCCGCCGCCCTTTGCGAGATGCTGGAACGGGCGGGGCGGATCAAACCGCTGGACGCCTGAGGGGCCGTCTCCGAGCCGCACGCCCGCTTTCCCGTCTGCACATCCGGGAAGCTAAAGCCCAAGGCCACGGGAATCCGTTACATACGTGAGCGGGGCGCAGTCCTCGGATGGGGAGGGTGCGCGGGCTCCGATGGGAGAATCTCGACGATCGACATGACGGGCGGGCACTGGGTGGATTGGATCGCTGCGGAAGGCGGACGGTCCATCGGGGGGATCCTTCCGCTGCTGGGGATCGGGGGCCTCTTGCACGTCGGTCCGGGGAGACGCGGAAGGCGATCGTGGTTGTTTGTCCTTTCGGCGCTGGCCCTCAGCGCCCTGGCGCCCCTGTTGTGGATCCGTCGCCGGCCGCACGTGTCCAGCCCCATCCAGGAGACGGCATTCTGGTGCGCGGCGCTGAGTCTGCTCTGGACCGGCTGTGCCGTGGTGGCGCACCGATGGTCCCGGTACAGGGAGAGAGGACGTGAAACCGAGGGAGCCGGATCCGCTTCGCGCGCCATCGAAGGACGGTTTTGCTACGGCACGGCATCGCGGCCGATCTCGCTTTCGGGCGATCTGTGCGATCCGTTCCGCGTGATGGGGTTGATGCTCGGCGTCGCCGCCGGCGTACTGGTGACGACGGTGCTGGCGATGCGCTGCATCCTGGTGACGATCGATCTGATCCGCGCGAATTCCGGCGCGACCTCTTCGCTTCCCTTTGAGCCGAACGGATTGGTGACGCTGGGGTTGCTGCTGGCGGCCGCCTTGATCGGAGCCCTCGTCTGGCGGGACCGTCGTCTCGGCACGTGCGCGCTGGTGGTGATGTTTCTGATGGTGGCGTGGCGCTGCCTGCTGTTGCCGCCGATCCGGCCGAACGCCGTCGGCGGCTACGAACGCGGGGAGACCGCCTTGGCGTTGATGCTCACAGTGTCGTTTCTTAGGTCGGTGGTGGTGATGTCGATGTACGTCGTTCATGGATGGAGGCGGAAGAAACGGTCTGCCGATGCGCTTCGACCCTGGCCGGGGCTTGTATGGCTGGGGATCGTCATCTCGGCCGGGATGGCGCTGCTGGGTTGTTTCCATCTGGCGGTTCCGCTCCCTGCCGGTCGATGGGGAGCGCGGGAGACGTTGCTTCTCAGCACGCTGGCCCTGGCGGTGACCGCCATCACCGACTACCGCCTGCTCCGGATGCGGTGGAACCGGGCGCTGGAAGAATGGACGCTGGGACTGACGGCGCTGTCGCTCTGCGGCGTGGTGGTGCAGTTCGTGCCCGACGGACCGTGGAGCGCGACCGAGCGCTATCCGATGGTGTTCAACGCGGTGATGGTGGGATTGACGATCGCCTCGCTGCTGTGCATCCACGAAGCGACCCGCCTTCGCCCCGTCCCTCCGCGGAGTTCATCGGGGGCGGAGGATCCTCCCGGCGCGACCGATGGCGGATGGGACGGCGCGGCGGGAAGACGGTTTCGCACGGCCGTCCGGATGGCGTTCCTGACCGCTTCGGTGGCCATGCTCAGCGGGATCGTGATGGCGGTGTGGCCCCGATGGCCCGTCGTGGGAGTGAGCGACGATTCCTTCGGACGGCTCGCGTGCGGATTGGCGGCGAACATCCTGCTGATCTATGCCACGCTGTGGGGCGCGCGACGTCTGGGTCGACCGACGTTCGAATTGCTGAGTGTGCTGGGCGTGCTGTCGGCGGTGGGATTCCTCCTCGGTCGCGTTCTTCCCTATACGCCGTACTTTGGCTAAACTGGTTCGCAAGAGAGGACGAGCGAGCCGGCGACCGTGCACACCCGTCGTATCCAGCGCCTTTTGAAGCTGATCCAATCCTTGGAACGCCATCGGTCCCAGTCCGTCGAGGAACTGGCGGACGCGGTGGGTGTGTCGCGGCGGACGTTGTTTCGCGATCTCGATCTGCTCGCCCAGGCGGGGCTTCGTTATACCTATGACCGGGAAAGCAAGCGGTACACGGCCGAGCGCTCCACGCTGCTTCCGCCCGTCACGTTGAGTCAGGCGGAGGCATTGGCGCTGCTGCTGGCCGTGGACGCCGTCGCCCAGCGGGGGGACATCGTCGATCGGGACACGGCCGCCACGCTCGCGCTGAAACTGGAAAGTCTGTTCCCGCCGGCGTTGCGGGAGAGCGTGTCGGCCCTTTCGCGTCACATCGAGGTGCGACCCGCGCCGACCTCCGATCCGTCTTCCATCCGGGAGATTCTGGCCTTGCTCCAACGAGCGCTGCTGCACAAGCGGAAAGTACGGGCGAGGTACGATTCGTATTTCGAGGGTCGAACGCTCGACGTCGTCCTCCAGCCGTATCGACTCGTCTACATTCATCGCGGGTGGTACCTGATCGCGTTCACGCAGGGTGTTTCCGCCGTGCGGACCTACAAGGTGGAGCGCCTGGTCCACGTCCATGTTCTGCCCGATACCTATGAAATCGACCCGAAGTTCAACCTCGACGACTATTTCGGAAACGCATGGATGATGATCCGCGGCGACCGGCGCTACCACGTGAAGATCCGCTTTTCTCCGCAGGTGGCCGGCAACGTGGACGAAGTCATGTGGCACAAGACCCAGCGCACGACCTTCGAATCCGACGGCTCGTTGCTGTTCGAGGTGGACGTGGACGGCATCACGGAGATCAGTTGGTGGATTCTGGGATACGGGGATCAGGCGGAGGTGCTCGAACCGCCGGAGTTGCGGGCGCTGATCGCCACCCGTGTGCGCATGATGCATGAGATGTATCAAAACCGATCGTCTTCTCCGGAAGGAACAGAGCCTCGTGCTTCGGACGCCTGACGATTCGAGGGGATGCCGGCAAGGGGCATGAGAGGCCCGCCGGATCGGGATGGGAGGGAAACATGCGAGCGGTCGTCCAACGGGTATCATCGGCGTCCGTTTCCGTGGGAGAGCACGTCGCGGGACGGATCGAGGCGGGGCTGCTCGTGTACCTGGGCGTGGCCTGTGAGGACGAGGTTGACGATGCCGCGTATCTGGCGGAAAAGGTTCGCTACCTCCGCATCTTTCCGGATGACGAGGGGCGGATGAACCGGGACGTGGTCGCGGCGGGCGGCGCCGTGCTCGTGGTCAGCGCGTTTACGGTCCAGGCCGACGCCC
>CAZNQN010000313.1:0-1129 GCA_964574925.1 uncultured Phycisphaeraceae bacterium
ACCGCGAGGGACGGGTGTACGTGCGCATCTTCCCGGACAAGCCCGTCTCCTCCAAGCCGCTGGAGACGCGGATGGGCAAGGGGAAGGGCGATCCGGAATACTGGGTGGCGCGGGTCCGTCCGGGGACGATCCTGTTCGAGATCGGCGGGGTCGAGGAGGACGTGGCGCGGCAGGCGCTGACGCGGGTGGCGCACAAGATGCCCTATCGGTGCCGGTTCGTGAAACGACGTCACGGGTTGTAACGAACGGGAGACGCAGGGGATCATGAAAGCGGCGGAACTTCGAGGGATGAAGACGGCCGAATTGCACGAGGAGCTGGACCGGCTCCGCCGTCACCTCTTCGACCTCCGCTCGCAGGCGGTGACGGAGAAGCTGGAGAATCCGCACCAGCTCAAGCAGACGAAGAAGGACATCGCACGGGTGCTGACCGTCCTGCGGGAGCGGGGCGAGCAGAACATCGAAGCGCACCAGCATCATCTGGAGGCGAAACAGCGGCGGATGTCGGGTTGATCGCGCGTACGGACGCCGCTTGAGACGAATCGGTATGGACACGACGACGACGGTGAGCACGAACCCGACGCGGAGGCGAGGCCAGCGGGACCGGCGCGTGGGGGTGGTCGTTTCGGACAAGGGCGACAAGACCATCAAGGTCCGCTACGACTACCTGGTGAAGCATCCCAAGTACGGGAAGTACTACAAGCGACGGACGACGTTGCACACGCACGACGAGCGGAACGAGGCCAAGGTGGGCGATCTGGTGGAAGTGGCCGCATGTCGTCGGATATCCAAGACGAAGTGCTGGCGGCTGGTGCGGATCGTGCGCGCGGGCGTGCAGCAGAAGGGCTGAGGGTAAGACCACGATGATCCAGATGCAAACCATGGTGGACGTCGCCGACAACACGGGGGCGAAGTCCGCGATGGTGATCAACGTCTACAAGGGCAGCACGGCGGGGCGGGGGAAGAACCGCCTCAAGGCGGCCCGCATCGGCGACATCGTGCTGGTGACGGTGAAGAAGTCGCTGCCCAACAGCGAGTTTTCCGGCGGCAGCACGCGGAAGGAGCGCTCCAAGCGGCGGAAGGCGAAGGCGGTCGTGGTCCGCATGCGGGCGCCGACGCGGCGGGCCGACGG
>CAZNQN010000313.1:1139-3619 GCA_964574925.1 uncultured Phycisphaeraceae bacterium
CCGACGGAGCTACGTCCGCTTCGACAGCAACGCCGTCGTGCTGCTGGACGAAAAGAACGAACCGAAGGGGACGCGGATTTTCGGGCCGGTCGCTCGGGAGCTGCGGGAAAAGAACTTCATGAAGATCGTCTCGCTGGCGGAGGAGGTCGTCTAGGAGATGCGTTCCGACCCGCGAGGCGCGGCCGGAAGGAAGACAGGGTCTCCCGCCCGTCGCGGGCGGTGGCGAGAAACGGCTGGGAACGTGTGACGATGGCGTGTCACATTCGAAAAAACGACGTGGTGGAAGTGATCGCGGGGGATCATCGCGGCGCAAGGGGCAAGGTGCTCCGCGTCGATCCCAAGCGGAATCAGGTGGTGGTGGAAGGCGTGAACATGGTGTTCCGGCACGTGCGTCCCAGCCGCCGCAATCCGCAGGGCGGTCGGGTGCAGAAGGAGGCGCCCATCCATCTGTCGAACGTGTTGCCGTACGATGCGGCCAAGGGTCGCGGCGCACGGGTACGGTTCGAGGTATCGGCAGACGAGAAGGGGAAGACGGCCTCGAAGAAGCGGGTGAGCACGGCGGGGACGGTGCTGCATACGCTGACCCGCGCACAGCGCACGGAATCATAGGAGAGGCGTCCGCCGGACGGTGACCGGCGGGACGAATCGACCGATGGCTCGATTGCTCGAGAAATACCGAAACGAGATCGCCCCGAAGTTGCAGCAGGCGCTGGGGCTGGACAACCCCATGGCCGTGCCGCGGCTCGTGAAGGTGGTCGTCTCGATGGGGACGGGTTCGCCGACGCAGGACCGCAACCGGTTGCCGGCGGTGGCGGAAGACCTGGCGAAGATCACGGGGCAAAAGCCGCTGATCCGCCGGGCGCGGAAGTCGGTGTCGAACTTCAAGATCCGCCGCGGCTACGACGTGGGGTGCATGGTAACGCTGCGGGGGCGGCGGATGTACGAATTCGTGGACCGTCTGTTCAACGCGGCCATTCCGCGTATGCGGGACTTTCGGGGTTTGAACCCGCGGAGTTTCGACGGGCACGGCAACTATACGATGGGGATCGCGGATCAGTCGATCTTCGCGGAGATCGATCTGGCGAACATCACGTATACGCAGGGGATGAACATCACGTTCGTCACCAGCGCGAAAACGGACGCAGCGGCGCGGGCGTTGCTGACGGAGCTGGGCATGCCGTTCCGCAAGACGGAAGAGCAGGCAGCGTAATGGCGACCAAGGCGTGGATCGAGAAAGCGAAGCGGGAACCGAAGTTCTCGTGCCGGAAGGTGCGGCGGTGTGAGCTGTGCGGGCGGTCGCGGGCGGTGTATCGGAAATTCCGCATCTGCCGCATTTGTTTCCGCACGCTTGCGCATCAGGGGATGATCCCCGGCGTTCGCAAGGCGAGTTGGTGATCCGGGGCGGCGGCGGAGACGGTCGCCGCCCGCGGCAGGAGTGTCGATTCGATGTGGTCTGATCCGATCGCGGATATGTTGACGCGAATCCGCAACGCCGTGCGGGTTCGACAGCGGGAAGTGCGCATTCCCTCCTCGAAGCTGAAGGTGGGCATCGCCCGCGTGCTGCTCGAGGAGGGCTACATCCGCGGCTACGACGTGATCGACGACGGCAAGCAGGGCATTCTGCGGGTGGAGCTCAAGTACGGCCCGCGCGGCGAAGACGTGATCCACGACATCCAGCGGGTCTCCAAGGCCGGTCGGCGGGTCTACAACAAGGTCACGGACCTGCCCCGCGTGCTGGACGGGCTGGGTATCGCCATCGTCTCCACCAACAAGGGCGTGTTGAGCGATCGGGTCTGCCGGGAGCAGCGGGTCGGCGGCGAGCTGCTTTGTACCGTCTATTGACGTGAACAATCAACAAATCACCGCACGGTCGGCGGTGAGGATTGAGACAAACAAGGCGAGCAACGGATGTCGCGTATCGGCAAAAAACCGGTTCCGATCCCCAACGGCGTGACCGTCAAGGTCGAGGGGGCGTCGATCACCGTCACCGGCCCGAAGGGGACGCTGTCGTGGACCTGCCCGCCGACGACGAAGGTGGAACACGACGCCCAGGCGGGGGTCGTGAAGGTCACGCGGGTCAATGACAGCAAAGAGGCGAAATCGTGCCACGGCCTGGCGCGCTCATTGATCAACAACATGGTCACCGGCGTGTCGCAGGGGTTCGAGAAGCGGCTGCTGATCTACGGGACCGGCTACAACTGCAAGCTCCAGGGACGGACGCTGCATCTGAACATCGGCTACAACGGGCGGCGCCGGGGGCTGGGATCGCAGTTCGAGATCCCCGTCCCGGACGGGATCGAAGTGGTGGTGGAAAAAGAGGCGGCCCGCGGGGATACGGACCCGGCCTCGCTGGTCGTCCGCGGCGTCGACCGTCAGCAGGTCGGTCAGTTCGCGGCGGAGATCCGCGCCCTGCGGAAGACGGAGCCGTACAAGGGCAAAGGCATCCGCTACGAGGGCGAATTCGTCCAGCGGAAGGTGGG
>CAZNQN010000314.1:0-1981 GCA_964574925.1 uncultured Phycisphaeraceae bacterium
TTTCCTGGGAATCCGGTGGGCATCCGCGTCTGCGTATCGGAAAGTTAAAGAGAACCACGGAGATCGATCCGCGCGGCGCGGGAGGTCGCGCGGACGCGAGGGGAACCATCGTGAACACGATTCTGCGGATCGGGTCGCAACTGCTTGTTTCCGAGGACGGCCCGACGGGCACCGAATACGCCGTGATCTTGGGCGTCATCGCGCTGGGGGTGATGGCCGCGATGAGCAGCTTCGGTGTCCACATGAACAACCTGTATACGCTTCTCGCCGGGACGCTCGACGTCTTCTAAGCTCGGCCGCGCGATCGCGGGCGGACGGGAACCGCGCCGCCGGTGCGCGCGGCGGCCGTGAGGTGGTCGAAGGCGGCGACGTCGAACGAAAAAAAAGAAAGGTCGATTTGCTTCCGGCGGATTTGTTTCTTAGGTTTTGAATGAGTCGATTCCGGCTCCTACGAAACGCCGTCGAGGACGCACACCTGTCGTTTCGTCCCCGGCAAGCCCGGCGTGAGACGGGAGATCGGAACACCGTCATCGTCAAACATCTCGATGCCTGGGGAGGCGCGAGGTTTTCCAGTGGGAGGGGCGACGTCACGCGACGTTGGCAATTCCTTCTGATGGGCATCGGGATCCTGCATGGGGATCCGCAATGGAAAAGGAGTGCAACGGATGAAGAACGTCATGAACCGGGTGAAGCAGTTCCTGCAATCGGAAGACGGCCCGACGGCGACCGAGTACGCCGTCATGCTGGCGCTGATCATCATCGTGGCCCTGGGCGCCATCACGGGCTTGGGAACCACGGTCAGCACGATCTTCACGGACGTGAACGATTCGCTGCCGTCTGTCGGCGGCTGATCGGGAAGGTCGCGAAGACGGTTCGCGGACAGGTTGAAACGGCGGCGGGGGTCGCCCGGGCGGCGGCTCCTGCCCCGTTTCCTGCCGCGATCCGGTGCGCGGGAGATCGAAGGGGGAAGAAGCCAAGACGGAATGGACGGACACGACGCATCGGGCTCAACCCCGTTTCGTTTCACGGGCATCGGAGACAGAGACGATGGAAATCGGATTGGTTTACACCGCCTGTGCGGTCATGGTGCCGGGCATCCTGCTGGCTTCCTGGATTGATTACGCCCAGCGGCGGGTGCCCAACTGGCTGAACCTGACCCTGCTGCTGACCGGACTGACGGCGCAGGCGTACTTTTCCGGATGGTCGGGCCTGGTCCACGGTCTCGGCGGGGCGCTCGTCGGGTTCGGATTGCTGATCCTCCCGTGGATCATGCACGGGATGGGCGCCGGGGACGTGAAGCTCATGGCCGCCATCGGCGCCTGGCTCGGACCGGTCCTGACCTTTTATGCGTTCGCCCTCGGGGCGGTGATCGGGGGCGTGATCGCGGTGGCGATGATCCTCTCCAGCGGTCGCCTCCGCATGGCGTGCGCCAACCTGGGCGTGATCCTGGCCAAGTGCACGAATCGCTCGACGATCTTCAGCGAGTTCGGTTCGGCCAAGAGCTTCGGCGCGACCTCGCAACTGCTGCCCTACGGCGTGCCGCTGACGATCGGCACGCTGCTGGTGTTCGGGGCGAGCGTCACCGGCTGGTGGGGGGTGTGACCATGATGACCAGACGTGGACGAAACATGCGACGGAACCGTCGTCGCCGGGCGGCGGCGGTGGTGGAGTTCGCGGTCGTCTTGCCGCTTCTGCTGACGATCCTCTTCGGGATCATCGAGTACGGATGGGTGTTCATGGTTCGGCAGACGTTGCAGAGTGCCGCGCGGGAAGGGTGCCGCATCGCCGTCATGCCCACCGTCGGTCCGCCCTATACCGAGGTGATCGAACGCGTCAACCAGGTGATGGCCCCTACGGGGCTGACCAGCTACACCATCAGCATGACCCACGCGACGAACTCGGATCCCACCGAAACGGTGGAAGTCCGCATCCCGTATGAGGATGTCTCGTTGCTGGGCGGGTTCTTCGGGACGCATGATTA
>CAZNQN010000314.1:1991-3617 GCA_964574925.1 uncultured Phycisphaeraceae bacterium
ATCCTGTAGCATGTTGAAGGAAGGGATGGGCGTCTAGCGTCCATCCGCTTCGCGGACGCGAAGGGCATCGGGCGACTTCGCATCCGCTTACGACCGTCGAGGAGGGACCGCCCGCCGGCGTCGAAGCCGGTTTCCCCGTGCGGATCCTCCGCTGCCGAACCAAGCGCACACGTGCTCGAGGAAGCCCGCGCGCGTGTGGAGCTGCGTTGGACGACGGACGGCAACCAACGGTGGGACATCCGCCTGCCGGAGGACCGCGCAGACGGTCCGCGGGATTTGGGCGGGATTCCCTTCGCGTCCACGCCGGGCGGGACGATTCTCTCCCCGCACACGGCGCTCCTGCCATTTCTTATCGCCCCCGCGTGACGGCGGGCGGACCGGCGTTCCCTGTGCTGATATCGCCCCGCCGGCCGGTGGGGCGGAATCACCCGCTGGTCGAAGAAAAAAACCGCTCCTCTTTGGTCGAATCGGGCGGTTCTCCCTCCGATAAACCTTCGTCGATCAGGACAAGTCGGTTTCGTGACCGGGGTTGGGTCTTGGGGACCGTGGCTGCCGCCTCCCGTGCGTTCGCGCGGGCGGGCCGGCAGGCCGTGGAAGAAAACGGCGACAGAACAGGACGGACATCATCATGAGGCGAAAAGCATTCATTCCGTTGATTTTGGGGCTGGCCATCGGACTGTTCACCGTGAAGCTGGCGGTGAACACGATCCGCAAGGCGCAGGCGTCCAATGCGCAGGTGCAGACGATCAAAACGGTGCGGGCGAAGGAGGATATCGACGCCTTTGCCCAGATTACCAAAGAGATGGTCGAGGTGGTCGAGATTGCCGACACGCCGCTCGTACCGCCCACGGAACGGATCGAGGATCCGGAGAAGGTGGTGGGGCGGGTGGCAGGCAAGGCCATCCCTGCGGGGGTTCCCATTCTTAAGACCATGCTGGCGCCGAAAGGAACGCCGCCGGGCATGGTGGGGCGGATCCCGCCGGGCTACCGGGCTGTCTCCGTCCGCATCGACGAGGTCACCGGCGTTGCCTATCAGATCAAACCGGGCGACTGGGTGGACGTGATCGTGGTGATGGACGTGGACACCGGTGCGAGGAGCAAGAAAGAGACCATTGCGGAGGTGATTCTACAAAATGTGCAGGTTGCCGCAATCGGGCATACCACCCGTGCCAACGAGGAAAGCGGCAGGCGGGTCCGGCAGGCGAAGTCGGCCACCCTGTTCGTCAAGGAGGAGGACGTGCCCAAGCTGCATCTTGCCAGCACGCGGGGCAAGATCACCCTGGCCATGCGTGGGGCCGACGACGCCGTCACCGACAAGCGACTTTCCGCGGATATGGGTGACGTGGTTCCGTTCCTCAAGCCGAAAAAGAAGGGGAACCGGGGCGCGGGACTCTCGCCGTTTCTGGCGATGCTGGGGATGGGCGGTAAGACGACCCCGAAGCCCAAAGCGACCGCGCATCCGGAACCCGCGGTCGAGCCCGCCGAGCCTCGCACGGTGCTGGTGGTTCGAGGGGGTGGATCCGCCGACGCGATGGAGCGGATCACGTTCGCCGACGCGGATTCGGCGGAGATTCTGGCCGTCACGAAGGGCGTGACGGGGTCGGCGGGGGCGGCGTTGATCCGGGA
>CAZNQN010000315.1:0-3616 GCA_964574925.1 uncultured Phycisphaeraceae bacterium
CGTCAGCTTTAGAGGGCGCAGAGCCGCAAGATGCTCCTTGAAATCGACGGTCTCCAGCCACTCTTTCCGCATCGTCGCCGACATCCACACGCTTCGGCAGCCGTGACCGTTGCGAGCCGAAGTCACCTCGCCATGCGGCAGGATTCTCCGAAACGCCTCCAGTTGCGCCGTCGTGGCCAGTCCGGACCCCATCAACTGAATCTCGTCGAAAACCCACAGGCAATCGGTGTGCAAAAGACCGAACTGCATCGGCCAGCGCGAACGGCTGGCCGCATAACCGCGGTTGAGCGCGCGAGAAAGCAGCATGTCCTGCGTGCCGATGATGATCGCTTCGCGCTCGGGGTGCACGTACCAGTCGTCCTCGTCCTCACCCCCCATGAGGACGTACACGGCGACTTTGTCCGGTTCGTCGGCGCTCGGCGCGTATGTGGCAACGCGCTGTTTCGGCGTTGCCAGCCGGCCGACGCCCAACGGCGGATCGAACGTCACACGACCGCCCAGGCAGCCCAGGTTGTGCAGCCAGCGGATGGCGTGATCCCGCGTCTGCTCCACCAGCACCCGCATCGGCAGGCAGTACACCAGGCGCCGCGGCGTCTGACGACGAAAATCCTCACCGGCTCCATGCCGCCGCCAGAGCCACCCGAGCACTGCCATGGCCGTCTTGCCCAGCCCCGTCGGCACGTGGACGAGCGCGGGCAGCTCCTCGGCAAAACGTTGCTGAAACGGAAATGGAGGCGAACCGACCGCCTCCTTGAAGAAATCCGAGAATGAGAGATCAGTCCGCATAGAACTCGTTCCATTTCTCCTTCTTACGCGGCCCCGAGGAGGGCAATATCTTTAGGACGCTCCCGATTGTCAAGAGACAGCTGCTTGCTGCTCTCGCGTTTTATCCAGTTTTCCTTGATTTCGCAGCCAAGAGGGTACTGATTCCCGGTCCTACGGTTATGCTGCCTTCAGAGAGCGCGCTATGTGTAATGCGCTCTTGTACACACCGATTGGAACTCGTCCTTATCGGGGCATGGTCCCATTGTTTATATGCTGATCGCCCGAACATACATGATCCTGCGACCATCACCCGCCGATGAATCCTCCATCGAGGTGTTCCGATGTGGGCCTGTCGATCCGTTGCCGAGCATGCCTATTGTCCGCGGCTGTTCTACTACATGGCCGTCGAGGGCATCTTCCTTCCCAGCGCCGATACCGAGCAGGGCAAGGGAACACACCGTCGCGTTCACCATCCCAGCGCCACATCCGCCGCGTCGGCCGCGGACGAATCAGGCGCGTCCAAGCCCACGGAAAAACTCGAAGACGAGGAAGCCGATCCCGAACGCCCGAAGGCGGTGCGCAGTCTGGCCCTGACCAGCGAGCGGCTCAACGTAACAGCCACCCTCGACCTCGCGGAAATCCACGGCCGAACGGCCGTCCCCGTCGAGTACCGCAAGGGCCGGCCGCGGCGGCGCGACCCCGGCCGTTCGCACCAACCGGTCGATGACATGATGGAGGCACCGCCCCCGTCGCCCGGTCCGGAGCCGTGGCCCACGGATCGGATCCAGGTCGGTCTTCAGGTTCTCCTGCTGGAAGAGGCCGGCTACACGGTTCCCGAAGCCTACCTCTACTATGCAGCCGAACGGCTCAAACTCCGCCTCCCCGTCGACGACGCCCTTCGCCGCGACGCCCTTGCGGAACTGGAAAAGGCCAAGCGCACCGCCGAAGGGCAACGACCGCCGCCGCTGGTCAACGATCCGCGCTGCCCGCGGTGCTCCCTCCAGCCCGTCTGCCTGCCCGATGAGATCAACCATCAGCGGCGCACGGCGCTGACGGTGAAAGGCCGTCCGGTCGACGAAGACAAGCTCACCCCGCGCAAGATCTGGCCCCCGCGCGACGACGGCATCCACGTCGTTTTGCAGCGGGAAGGCGTTCGCGTCGGCGTCCGCGGGCAGTCCGTCCGCATCACCGATTACGACGGCAAGGTCGTCCGCGACCTGCCGCTGACCGGCATCGAGTCCCTCGCGGTGCTCGGCGGCGTGCAGGTCTCCACCCAGGCGTTGTGCGTCTTCGCCGAGCAGGAGATCCCGGTCGCCTTTCTCAGCGCCGGCGGTCGACTCCGCGCCATGATGGATCCCCTCGGACCGACCAGCGCCGCCGTCCGCGCCGCGCAGGTCCGCGTGCTGGACCGGCCGGAAAAGGCCCTCGAACTCGCCCGCGCCGTGACCCTCGCCAAGATCACCAACCAGCGCACGCTGCTGATGCGCAACCATGTGGACCTGTCCAAGCGCGTCGCCGCCGACCTGCACGACTGCATCGCCGCCGCCGAACGGGCCCGCACCCTCAACGAGCTTCGCGGGCACGAGGGCAACGCCGCCGCCATCTACTTCAAGCACTTCGCCGGCATGTTCAAGGAGCAGGCACGCGAAATCGCCGCACGCTTCGACGTCCACGGCCGGCGACGCCGACCGCCGCCCGATCCGATCAACGCCGTCCTCTCCTTCGGGTACTCGATGCTCTCCAACGAATGCACGGTCGCCTGCCGCCTGGCCAGTCTGGAGCCGACGCTCGCCGCCCTGCACACGACCCGTCCCGGCCGACCCGCCATGGCCCTCGATCTGATGGAACCCTTCCGCCCCCTCATCGCGGATTCCGTGGCCGTCTCCGCCTTCAACCGCGGCGAGCTGACCGCCGGGCACTTCCTCGACACCGCCGCCGGATGCGCCCTGACGGACGCCGGTCGCAAGGCCTTCTTCTCCGCCTACGGACGGCGCATGGACACCGAGATCACCCATCCCGTCTTCGAATACCGGCTCAGCTACCGGCGGATGCTCATGCTGCACGCCCGCCTCATCGCCGCCTGGATGCTGGGCGAGATCCCCACGCTGGCCTTCCTGACCACGCGGTAGAAAGGGACGATCCCATGCGCCGCTGCTACCTCGTCTGCTACGACATCCGCGATCCCAAACGACTCCGCCGCACGCACAAACTCATGAAGGCCTACGGGGAACCGTGGCAGTATTCGATCTTCTACTGCACGCTCAAACCCATCGACCGCGTCCGGCTGGAAAACGACCTGCGCGACGTCGTCAACCTCAAGGTGGATCAGGTGCTGATCGTCGACCTGGGCGCCGACGAGGAGACCGCCCGCGAGGCCGTCACCACCCTCGGCCCCAGCCTCCCCGACCAGGAAAGCGGATTCGTCGTCATCTGAAGGAAACGACCACCGCCCCTGCGCTTTTCCCAGGGGATCACGAGGAATGTGCCCTGCTCCCAAAAAACCGGCCCGGGTGTTGGGAGGCTCCGGCGATGCCGGGCACAGGGGTGCTGCATTCCGTCAAAGTCTCTCTGCGTCCTCCATAGATTCACCGGGGCTCCCATTCCTTCGGCGGGATCCGCGCACCGGCGGCCGTTCGCACCATGGCGACGATTCCGGCTCCGACCGGGTCCGGAAGCTCGAACCAGGAATCGACCACGACAGCCAATCGCGGGTCGGCCCGTACAGCATCCGCCACGGAGGGCACCAAGCGCTGAATCGGAGGATCCGTAAGTCCTTGCCTCGCAACGAGTTGCGATTCTTAACCAGGGGTTCGAGTCCCCTTGGGGGTGATGACAGCGCGGTGTCACCTTG
>CAZNQN010000316.1:0-749 GCA_964574925.1 uncultured Phycisphaeraceae bacterium
CCACGTCGCTTTCCGACGGCGCGCAGCAGCAGTCGGCCACGGTCGAGGAAATGAGCGGGTCGATGGACGGACTGAACAACATGATCCGCGGAGTGGCGGAGAACGCGACGTCGGCGAACGAGCTGGCGTCGGAGACCTCCAAGCGGGCGGAGGAGGGCGGAGCGGCCGTCAACCGCAACATCGAGGCGATGAAGCTGATCGACAAGTCGGCCGAGCAGATCGCCGAGATCATCGGCGTCATCTCCGAGATCGCGGCGCAGACGAACCTGCTGGCGCTGAACGCGGCGATCGAGGCCGCCCGCGCCGGCGAACACGGACTGGGCTTCGCCGTCGTCGCCGACGAGGTGCGCAAACTGGCGGAGCGGTCCAGCGAGGCGGCCAAGGAGATCAACCAGCTCATCAAGGAATCCACGCAGCGGGTCAAGGAAGGCGCGGACCTGTCCAAGCAGACCGGCGAGGCGCTTCAGAGAATCATTGAAGGGGTGGAACAGACGGCCAAGGCGATCGGCGAGATCGCCAGCGCGGCCGAGGAGCAGGCCGGCACGGCGCAGGAGGTCAACACGGCCATTCAGAACATCGCCTCGGTGACGGAGAACAGCGCTTCGGCAGCCGAGGAACTGTCCGGATCCTCGGAAGAGCTCGCGGGACAGGCCCAGCAGCTCAAGGAGCTGGTCGGCCAGTTCAAGCTCTGATCCGGATTCCCGGTCGCGCCGCAGAAAGGCGGCGGACCGACGCGCGCAACATCCCCC
>CAZNQN010000316.1:759-3606 GCA_964574925.1 uncultured Phycisphaeraceae bacterium
ACCCCGGTCGCCGCGCCGTTTGCTTTGCTCCGTGCCATCCGCCTTTCTCAGATGGTGGACCGACCTTCCCGCGGTCGAACGGGGATCGCGTACCGGACCCCCGCGCGGGCTTCAAGCCCGCGGCTCGGAACACAGAGAAGGAAGAACGCTCCGATTCTGGAACCGTTTTCCAACGCGTCGTGCGAATCGGGAAGGGATCTCTCGTGTCGGAAAAACGGACCGCTCCCTCACGGTCGCGGCTCAGTTTCGTCGCTATTCGCTATTCACCATTCGACGTTGGGAAGGACCGCTCCCTCACGGTCGCGGCTCAGTTCAGGCGGTTGCGGATCTGTCGGGCGCCTGCCGTTCGGAGCCACAAGCGTTTTTCGAACCAGCCCCCCCACCGATACGCACGCGCAGGCCGCGGCGGGCGCGGTTCGCCCGCCTTATATAGAGGATAGAGGATGGAAGAGATGATCCGCTGACCGATCCGTCCCGGAAATCCCTGAATTGTATAGTTCCGGCATACGGGATTCGGGGGATACCGGACGTTATCGGCACGTGTTTCCCCTCGCGGCCGGAGGTGCAGCCTGTGACCACGCAGCGGAAGCTCGATTCGGCGTTCGCCGGGAGATTGCGGATCGCGCTGGGGTGCGCGCTGGTGGCGGCCGTGGCGGTGTTCTTGTTCGCCTCCCATCGGGCGATTCGCTCCACCGAGCGGCGCTGGATCGAGCGGCAGGCTCAGGCGTGTGCGGCGGCCCTGCAACCGTCGGAAGGGGGCGACCTGACGGGATCCATCCGGTCCCTGCGGGAGCACGCGCCGGCGGTGGTCGCGGTGGCGGTTCTCGATGCGTTCGGGGACGTACAGACCGTTTCTCCGGACCTGCCGCCGCTGCGGGAAGCGGCGGAAAGCATTCTCAGCGCGGGACCGCCGGCGGAGACGATCGTCCGGTCGGGGCTTGACGGTCCGATCCGCGTGACGGGCACGGTGGTGCCCCTGAACGGGGAAGACTGGCCGCACGCCCGCCGGGTGCTCGTGCTTCTCCGCGGCAACCCGACCACTGCACTTCGCACCGCCGCCCTCTGGTTCGCCACCTTGATGGTGCTGGTGTTCGCCGGTGTGGATCAGATTCTGACGCGCTGGTTTCGAACGCACGTCTCCCGTCCTCTGCGACAGGTGGGGGCGGGGATCGGCGCGGTCGAAGCCGTCGAATCCGGCGTGTTTCACCAGGAGATCGCGGCGATCACGGAGCAGCTCGCCCAGCTCGCCCGCGCCGCACGGGAAAGCGAGCGGCGGGCCCGACGGATCGTCCAGGAGGCGCGCAAACAGATCGAGCAGCGGATGGCGGGATGGGCTCACCAGTTGCGCCGCGCCCAGGACCAGGCGACGATGGACCCGCTGACCGGTTTGCGCAATCGGGCGTACCTCGACGAGCACCTCGAATCGATCTTCCAGCAGCATCGCACCGCGGGACAGGACCTCTCGGCGGTGATGCTCGACATGGACAACTTCAAGGCCTACAACGACACCTTCGGGCACCCGGCCGGCGACGCCCTGCTGGAATTCATCGGGGGATTGCTGCGCGGGTGTCTGCGACCCACCGATGCGGCCGTCCGATACGGGGGCGACGAATTCCTCCTGCTGCTCCCGGAAACGACCGCGGCACAAGCGCGGCTCGTGGCCGAGCGCATCGTCAGTCTGTTCGGGCAACACGTGCGCAAGACGGAGACGCGACACCGACCGTCCCTGTCCGCCGGAGTGGCGTCGATCTGCCACGACGCGCCGACGACGGGGAAGGAGCTGATCGCCCGCGCCGACGCCCGCCTCTACGACGCCAAACGGAAAGGGAAAAACACCGTCACCGCGGCCGTGTGAGCGCGCTGCATCTTGGTAGAGCGGATCCTCCTCCGTCGGGGAGATACGCCGTGCGGTTCCCTCTCGCGGGCTGAAAGCCCGCGGCGCAGGAAAACAAAAGAGATTTCGGGTTCCCCAACCCGTGCTTTCGCGAAGCGGAGGAACGGTTGAATCCGCCCGCTTGCCGGCTACGATACGCCCCGCTCGACCGTTTCGAGAAGGGAGGATCGGATTGCCGCCGCGCCCGCCGCTGACGCCGTTTTCGCTGAGCGTCTTTTTCCCGTGCTACAACGAGGAGGAGAACGTGGAGCGCGTGGTGCGCGACGCGCTGGGCGTACTGCCGGAATGCTGCGACGAATTCGAAATCATCATCGTCGACGACGGGAGCACCGACCGGACGGGAGAGCTGGCCGACCGACTGGCGGCGGCGCATGAGCCCGTGCGGGCGGTCCACAACCGCCCCAACCGCGGATACGGCGGCGCGCTGCGACGGGGGTTTGCCGAGGCGCGGAAGAACTGGATCTTCTACACCGACGGCGACGGGCAGTTCGACCTGGCGGAGCTGAAGCGGCTGATCCCGCTCTTGCGCGACTACGACATCGTCAGCGCCTACCGTATCGACCGGCAGGATCCGTGGATTCGGAAGCTCAACGCATTCGGATGGAGCACGCTGGTCAATCTGTTGTTCTCGCTGGGCGTGCGCGACATCGATTGTGCGTTCAAGATCTTCCCCCGCACGCTCTTCGAGCAGATCGAACTGAAATCGAACAGCGCGCTGATCGACACGGAAGTGCTGGCACGGGCGAAACGGCTGGGATACCGCATCGGACAGATCGGCGTGCGGCACCTGCCGCGGACGGCGGGCGTGCAGACGGGCGCGAACCCGCGCGTGATCCTCCGCGCGTTCTGCGAGCTGCTGCAGTTGCGGAAGGACATCCTGCGAACGCAACCCCGTCCCGCCCCGGTCGAGTGAACGAGAGGTCGTTTCCCGCTGCTTTTTCAACGTTTTGCAT
>CAZNQN010000317.1:0-3604 GCA_964574925.1 uncultured Phycisphaeraceae bacterium
GCAACTACGTCGCCGTCACCGATCCGCCCTCCGAGATGTTCGGCAAGATCATGCGCATTCCCGACGAACTGATGCCGCACTATTTCGAGCTACTCACGGACGTGCCGCTGGCAGAGGTGCGGCGGCTGACCGATCCGGCACAGTGCAACCCGCGTGACACCAAGGAGCATCTCGCCAGGCTCATCATCACGCAGTATCACGACGCGACGGCCGCAGAGGCGGCGGCGGAGGAGTTCCGCCGCGTGCACGGCGGTCGGGGCGGCGGACTGCCGGACGATATCCCGGAGGTGGTCGTCCCCGCCTCGATGCTGAAGGACGGCAAGGTCGTGCCGCTGGATATCATCACCCATTGCGGGTTCGAGCCGTCGCGCAGCGAGGCCCGCCGCCGCGTGGCCGAACGCGGCATCCGTCTCAACGGCAAGGTGATCGAGGACGCCGTCCGCCCCCTCCCCGTCCGCAGCGGCGACATCCTTCAACGCGGCAAACGCCGCTTCGTCCGACTGGTGATCGAAGAAGGCTGACTCCTCGTTCTGCGACCGGTTCTCATGGCGGCCCGGTGCATCGTTTGCCTCTGCGTCCGGACACGGCCGGCATCCGGTCCGCGCGATGGAGCGGGCATTTCCCCACCGGATGCGGATAAGGCATGGAAACATCGCGCGGACTTCAGCCTATGACTCGGAAACAAAAAGCGGGGAATAACGCTATTGCCCCGCAAGATTCGCAGCGACGGAGGCCGCCAGGAAGCGACGGGCCTTGCGTCCGGCGGCGTCGGGATCGTCGAGATAGGGGTACAACTCCACGGTCAGCCATCCCTCGTAGTCCGTCTGCTCGATCGCGCGCAAAACGGCCGGGAAGTCGATCGCCCCGTGACCGGGGATCAGATGTTTGTGCACGCGGTCGGCGGCGATATCTTCGACGTGATAGTGGCGGGTATACGGCGCGAGGCGTGCGATCGTCTCCGGCAGGGGATCGCCCACGCAGAAGAAATGCCCGATGTCGAAGTTGAGTCCGAAGGCGGGCGAGTCGATCCGTAAGGCCAGTTCGAGAAACTGCTCGGCGTTTTCGATCAGCAGGTCCGGTTCCGGCTCGACCAGCAGGAGGACACCTTCCCGCTCGGCATGATCCAGCGCTTCGCCCAGCCCTTCCAGGAAGCGTTCCATCGCTTCTTCGCGGGACTGCGTTTCCGCCGGCGGGCCGCCCGGTTCGGTCGTCACGGAAGGGGCGCCGAGCTCCCGCGCCAGCGTCAGTGCGCGTTTCGTGTGGTCGATCCGCAGGCGGCGACGGTCGGGATCAGGCTCGATCCACGACGGGTGCCAGAAATCGCCGATGGCCGTCGTCATGAAGGCGTTGATGTTGGAGATCGACAGACCGCGCCGATCGAGTCGCTTTCGGATGGCGTCGATCCGCTCGTCGGTCAGGCCCGCCGGCCAGGCGTGCGGGGCGTCGGCCATCAGTTCGATGCCGTTGTACCGCAGGGCGGCGATGCGGTCGATCGCTTCCAGAAGATCAAAGCGGCGATAGGCGTTGGTGCTGTAGGCCAGCTTCACCGGCGGGACCTCCTCGAACGGCGCGCGGTCGTTTGCGCCACATGCGCGACCAGGGCCTGCCATTGCGAAACCAGGTCGTGAGGGGTTGTCCCGATGGGATCCTTGAAGAAAAAGGCCAGATGTTTCAGCGGTCCTCGTTCCTCTCGTCGCAGGGCGAGTATGGCGAGACGGGCGAGATCGATCACCAGGGGGGCGGCCAGGGCGGAATCGCACCCTTCCCAGCAGAATTGCAGGCGCATCTTCGTGCCCAGAAAACCCTCGAAGTGGACGTGGTCCCAGGCGATCTTCCAGTCGCCCAGCGAGGCCACGTACTCGATGCCGGTCCGCGCCTCGGCCCCGGGCGGAAGCAGGTGTCGGATGACCTGTTCCTTCGAGCGGACCTTGGCCGCCCGGGTGCGGGCCTCGCGAAGGGTTCGCCCGTCGCGATTGCCGAGCAGGTTCTGTCCCGCCCAACTGAGCACCCGCAGGTTGCGGAGGGTGAACATCGGTGCCAGGGCGGACTTCACCAGCGTCTCCCCCGTCTTGCCGTCGTTGCCCGCGTAGGGCACTCCGCGAGCCTCCGCGTGTCGCCGCAGGACGGGCAGGTCGATGCCCACCGATGGCGTGAAGTTGACGTAGGCACAGCCCGCTTCGACGGCGGCCAGGGCATACAGCGCGCTGGGCGGCACGGGAGAACCGCTTCGCCGGCGCATGGCTTTTCGCAAAGACGCGGCGTCGCGCGGGATCGAACGGACCTTCGGGCGCGGTTCGCTGGAGGAGAGGTTGATGACCACAACGTGTTCGAGGCGATGCCGCTTGCGAAAGCGGAGCAGATCCTCGGTCAGGCGGGCGACAGCCTGTTCCGCCGTCTCGTCCGGCGGAATCCGCTCGTTCCCTTTCGGGGTGTTCGTCCCGAACGTCGTACCGGGGCGGATGTTGCGCTGGAACGCGCGCAGGGAAGGAGCACAGGCGCGGAGAAGATCGTCCCGGAACATATTCGCTTCATCCCGCAGGTCGCGCAGCGTTTGCAGAATGGTCGCGGATCGGATTTCGTGCCCGCCGAGGGCGAACGTATCCATCGGCGGCAGGCCCGCAGGGTGCAGCGCGGGCAGTTCCGTGACCAGCCCGGTCGTAGCGATTCTTCGGCGCTGCAAAGCGGCAAGTCCCAGGGCGACGGTGGAGGCCACATTCCCCGCCGCCCCGATGAGCCACAACCCCGCTTTCGTCTGTGCCCGTGTCATGGAAATCGCCTTTCGGGAAAGACCCGCATGATACGGGCGCCGCGTCTGACGGACCAGATGGTGAAACGGTCCCGTGGGCAGGGCAAGCACCGGTGCTCGAGAACCGCTTCACCACTCGTTTCGCGTATGGACGGAGGTTTTCGCCCCTCATGCAGGGTCGAGCGAGGAGTCGCTCCCTGACCATCGCGGCTTTGCGTAACGGCCATCCCGGATTTGCCAACGCCCTATCCCGGAGGCCCGGCGACGGCATCGGCGAGGTACTCCACAAGGTGCCTCACGCGCACGCCCGTTCGATGCTCGATCTGCTGGCGGCAACTGAATCCGGTGACGGCGACTTTGGCGGATCCCCTCGCTCGCACGGCCGGGAAGAGTCGCTGCTCCCCCATCCGCCCGGCGATGTCGTAATGTTCGCGTTCATGCCCGAACGCGCCGGCCATGCCGCAGCACCCCGCGTCGAGCACCCGCGCCCGATCGCCGCCGAGACGCCGCAACAGCGCGGCGGCATCCTCGACTCCCCACAGCGCTTTTTGATGACAGTGGGCGTGAAACAGCAGCGGGGGCAGATCGGCGAGACGCAGTCCCGCGGGGTTCTCGTCGAGCAGACGGCGGAGTAGCGCATCGACCATGACGACGCGGTCCGCCAGCATCCGCGCGTCCGGCGTGCGGACCAGTTGCGGCACCTCGTCCCGGAAGGTCGAGAGACAGCTCGGTTCGGTGCCCACGATCGGTACGCCGGAGGACACATAAGGCGCCAGCTCGCGGACGTTGTGTCGGGCGAGCGCGGCGGCTTCCTGCAAGAGTCCCTGGCTGATCGCCGGCCGACCGCAGCAGAGCGTC
>CAZNQN010000318.1:0-2124 GCA_964574925.1 uncultured Phycisphaeraceae bacterium
CCGCCGCATCGGGCGCCGCCGCCACGTTGTAGCCCGGCGGGACGCAGACGGTGGGGTAGGTCTGTTCCATGAACGCCTTGCCGAGTTGTCCCGGCCACAGCGACGTGTGTCGCACCACGCCCGATGCGTCGATCGCCACCGGAATCGGCACCACCTTGATGTCCAGCAGGTTGAGCGAGTCCACGAAGAGGGGCCAGTGAAGCTTCCGCCATTGCCGGTACAGTTTCGCCCGGTCGGGGTGTTGTTCCTGCACGACGCCGAGGACGATGAGTTTTCCGTCTCGGAGGTACGGCTCGACCGTCTTCTGCCACACGGGCAGCACCCGTCGGCAACCCGCTCACCAGGAGGCGAAATGAACGAGCAGCACCCGCCGCCCGCGGTAGTCGGACAACCGTCCGAACCCGCCGTCGAGCCGCGGCAGGTAGAAATCGGGATACATCTCGCCGACGTCGGTGCCGATCACGGGCGGTGCATCCGTGCCCGCCGCCGGTGGCGGAACCTGTCCCCGCGCGTTCATCATTCCCGTCCATCCCAGCAGTAGGGCCACGACGCAACGCCCCCAGTCCCGGCGCCGAAGGTTGTTCGTTGTTCCGTTTCGATTCGCAGGCCGCGCCG
This sequence comes from uncultured Phycisphaeraceae bacterium, assembly GCA_964574925.1. GTDB lineage: Bacteria > Planctomycetota > Phycisphaerae > UBA1845 > UBA1845 > CAZNQN01. Next base: position 616 of record CAZNQN010000318.1, read on the forward strand.
CGGGCTTTCGCCCGCGCGACGCATCGGGACGCCTTTCCCATGGGAGGGGCGAACGAGCGGTCCGCGATTCCCGGATCGGTTTCAGGAGGTTCATGAGGTTGTCACTCCGCGAAGGGGGCGCTACGGGCCGCAGCGCCCGATCGATCGTACCGCTTGCCCTCGTTTGCACAACCGGGCGGGCGGTGTCGATATTTCCACGCCGGCGCCGGGCGGTCGGGCGGCACCGCGGAGGTGCGCGGAGGTTGACGCAACGACCGTTTCGCCGTATGCTGTCGCTTTCCGGATTGAAGGGCCGTTCCACCCCCGGAACGGCGTCGAAAAAGGGCGTCCCCGCGGTGCGAGAGCCGCGATCGAACGGACGAAGCCCGTGCCGACCGGTTGACCGAAGCCATCTTGAAGCACGCTTGCCACCTCGCATCCGAACCGTCGATTCGCCATCATTGCGGCCTGATGGGCGTGTGGGGGCACGAGGAAGCGGTCTCGCTCACGCACCTGGGACTGTATGCCCTTCAGCACCGGGGGCAGGAATCGGCCGGCATCGTCTCCAGTGACGGAGAAACCCTCCGTCGGTTGGCGGGGCTGGGACTGGTCAACCGGGTCTTCGACCGGACCGGGCTGGACAGCATCCGGGCCCGGGTGGCCATCGGGCACGTCCGCTATTCCACGACCGGCTCGCCCACGGATTCCAATGTCCAGCCGCTGCTGTTCAGCTTCGCCGGCGGACAGGTGGCCATCGCCCACAACGGCAACCTCATCAACGCCGCCCTCCTCCGCCGCAACTATGAAGACATCGGCCACATCTTCCAGACCACCAGCGACACCGAGGTCATCATTCACCTGCTGGCCAAACCCGGTCACCAGAAGAAAAAGAACCCCCTTGCCCACGTGCTCAACCATTTGCAGGGGGCCTATTCGCTGCTGCTGCTGTTTCCAGACCGCATGATCGCCGTCCGCGATCCGCTGGGTTTTCGACCCCTGTGCCTGGGACGGCTGGGCGATACGGTCGTCGTCGCGTCCGAGACCAAGGCGTTCGACCTCATCGACGCCGTCTATGAACGAGACGTCGAACCGGGTGAGATCGTCACCATCTCCGACGACGGCGTCACCTCCCGCCGCTTCGGCCACGTGGAGGGCAGCCGTCGGGCGGCGTGCATCTTCGAGCAGATTTATTTCGCCGATCCGTCCAGCGTGGTGTTCGGAGAGAACGTGCACCTGGTGCGCAAGGCCATGGGGCGACAGCTCGCCCGCGAAGCCCCCGTGGAGGGCGACCTGGTCGTGCCCGTTCCCACCTGCGCCCAGTGCGCCGCCACCGGATACGCCGAGGAAAGCGGCATTCCCTACGGGCGGGCGTTTACGACCAGCCACTATGCCGGGCGAAGCTTCATCCTCCCCACGCAGAGCGGGCGGGACATGGCGGTGAAGCTCAAACTCAACGTCATCAAGGAGGCCGTCGCTGGCAAGCGCCTCATCGTCGTCGAGGATTCCGTCGTGCGGGGGACGACCACGCGG
>CAZNQN010000318.1:2134-3604 GCA_964574925.1 uncultured Phycisphaeraceae bacterium
ATCGGGGCGTTGCGGGCGGCCGGTGCGAAGGAGGTCCATCTGCGCGTCGCCAGTCCGCCCATCCGCCACCCGTGCTATTTCGGGATCGACTTCCCCGATCAGCGAAAGCTCATCGCCCACGAGCGGACCGTCAAGGAGATCGAGTCCTTTCTCGGTGTCGATTCCCTGCACTATCTTTCCCACGAAGGGATGCTTACCTGCGTGAAGATGGCCGCCGACCAGTATTGCACCGCCTGCTTTTCCGGCGACTACCCCATCGACGTGACCGAACCGGTCGAGAAGTTCGCCCTCGAACGGGCGCAGTTGAAGATGTTCTCCTAAACCGTGACGTCTTCAGCGGTGCCGAGGGTTCGGCCGATTCGTGCTCCCGCCTTCCGCCGTGTCGTATTGTCAGATGTTCCCGTCCGCCCGATCATGCACGCCTACAGACCATGGCGCGACTGACCTACAAGGATGCCGGCGTGGACGTCTCCGCCAACACCCGCTGGGTGGCGGCGCTCGAGGCGGCCATGCGCACCACCTACGGCCCGCGGGTGGCGAAACAGCGTCACGGCGGTTTCGCGGGCATGTTCCGTCTGGACTACGATGAACAACTCTTTCGTCGCAATTATCGCAAACCCGTCCTCGTCGCCTGCACCGACGGCGTGGGCACCAAGGTGCTCCTCGCCCTCCGAATGGACCGCCTCGACACCATCGGCATCGATCTGGTGGCCATGAACGTCAACGACCTGATCTGTTGCGGCGCCGAGCCGCTGTTTTTCCTTGACTATCTCGCCGTCCACAAGCTGGAGCCGAGACGTCTGGTCGCGGTGATGGAGGGCATCGCCGCCGGTTGCCGGGAGGCGGGCTGCGCCCTGCTCGGCGGCGAGACGGCGGAAATGCCCGACCTGTATCGCCAGGGGGAGCTGGACCTGGCCGGCTTCGCCGTGGGGGTGGTGGAATACCGCCGCGCGGTGGACGGTTGCCGCGTCCGGCCGGGCGATGTCCTCATCGGTCTGCCTTCCAGCGGTGTGCATTCCAACGGCTATTCCCTGGTGCGAAAACTGATCGCCCGTCGGCGGGTGCGATTGGACACCTTCGACGAGCATCTCGGCGAGACGGTGGGCCAAGCGCTCTTGCGCCCCACGCGCATCTACGTGCGGGCGGTGCAAACCGTCCTTCGCGGGTACCGGCGCAAGCGGGTAGTCACCGCCATGGCCCACATCACCGGCGGGGGGATCCGCGAGAATCTGGCCCGCGTCCTGCCGCCGCGATGCGACGCCGTCGTGAACCGCAACGCCTGGAACCCGCCGCCCGTCTTCGACTGGCTACGCGCACAGGGACTGGACCGGCGGGAGATGTACAGGGTCTTCAACATGGGGGTGGGCTTCGTGTTCGTGGTCCGGCCGCATTTTGTCGAGGGCGTCTTGGGGCGATTGCGGAAGGCGGGGGAACGCCCATTCGTGATGGGTCGGATTCGCCGGGGCGGCG
>CAZNQN010000319.1:0-3239 GCA_964574925.1 uncultured Phycisphaeraceae bacterium
TCGTCCGGGCCGGTGTCGTTCTCGAAAGTGTAGATGCTGTCGCTGCCGACGACGCCCACCGAACGCCAGCGAAGATCGCCGAAGATGACGATCAGGTCCGGCGGCACGCCGCGGACCCGGTCGTAGATGTCTTCCGGCCGATAGCACTTGTTGCCCATCGGTCTGCCCTCGTGATCGACGAGGGCTTCGATCTTCGCCGCCAGTTCGTCGCGGAACGATTCGTATTCCTGCGGCGCGACTCGCCCCTGCGGTTCCCGCCCGGCGACGTTGATGAAACACCGGCCGTAATAGCCCCCCTCCCCCCAGGCGGTCGTCTTCGACCAGTCCACGTCCGCCACGTCGAACCGCTGCCCGGGTTGGACGGGCTCCTTGAAATGCAGGTACCCCTCGTTCATCAACCACTGATTGAACATCAGCCCGCCGACCATGCCCTTGCAGCCGTGATCGCTGACGACCCACACGGCCGTGCGGTCGAGATCCAAACATTCCAGCGTCCGGCCGATCTCCTCGTCCACGTAGCGGTAGTAATCGAAGATGGCCGACTCGAAGGGATTGCCCGGTTCATAGCGGTGGTGTTGGGGGTCCATGAAAGACCAGAAGCCGTGATGGATGCGGTCCACACCCATTTCCACCATCCAGAACAGATCCCACGGTTTCGTCCGCAGCAGGTGGCGGATGACGGTGAACCGCTTCTCCGTCATGCGATAGATCTGATCGAGCAGCCACTGCTTGTCGTCGGTGCGGAAGCCCTTCACATCCACCATGTACTCACCGACGAGGTCCGCGATCTCTTTCTTCAGGGACGGAGGATGCGCCCAGGGGAACTTCGGATCGTTGGTGTCCGGCGTGAGAAAACTGGTGATCATGCATCCGCGCGGCGGTTTCACGATGGGGAACGTTCCCGGGACGCCGACGACGATCGACTCCTTGCCGTATCCGCCCAGGATGTCCCACAGGCGGGGTTCGCGCACCGCGAGCGAGGTGGCGATCGACAGCTTGTCGTAGGAATGGTCGGCGCGGTTGCGGAATCCGTAGATGCCCAGCGTGCCGGGATCCTTGCTCGCCGCCATGCAGCTCCACGCCGGGACGGTGATCGGCGGCATGGAACTGGTCAGCTCGCCGTAGGTGCCCGCCTCCATCAGCCGCCGGAGGTTCGGCAGGTGATCCACCCACTTGTCGAAGACCAGGGAAGGCTCGGCACAATCCAGGCCGATCACCGCGACTTGTTCGATCGCGCTCATGGCGGAAATTTCCTGACGTGTTCGAGCGCCCGGGGCAGGACGCGGTCGATGGCCTCCCGGAGACCGCAGTCCAGGACGGCGCCGGCCGACTGCGCGTGTCCCCCGCCGCCGAATTGAACCGCCAGCTCCACCACCGTCACCGATCCTGACGCCCGGAAGTTGATGCGCGTTTTCCCTTTGACGCCCTCGGTAAACAGCATCGCCAGCCGCACGCCGTCGAGCGAGCGCGGCACGTTGACCTGGTCGTCGATGTCGGCGGCCGTGCAGCCCGCCCCGTGGATCTCCTCGTAACTGGCGGAACTGTAGGAGACGCCGCCGTCGAGCAGCTTCGTATTGGCGTAGATCACCCGCAACAGGTCGAACTCGCTCTTGCGATGGCTGCGGAAGAGACGCTCGCCCAGGTCGGCGATTCTCGCCCCGCGGGCAGCCAGTTCCGCCGCGGCCTGAAGGGCGGCCGGCGTCGTCGTCGCCAGGGAAAAGCCCGACGTGTCCGTCTGTATCCCGCCGTACAGAAGCGATGCCGTCGTCGCATCGACCGGCCACCCGCCCGCCCGCAAGAGGTAATAGACCAGTTCCGACGTGCTGCCCGCCTCGGGATCCACCCAGTTGACGTCGCCGAAGTTGGTGTTCGTCGCGTGATGGTCGATGTTCAGCAGTCGCCGTCCCGCCGACCAGTCGGTCTCCTTGAGCGTCTCGCCGACGTTGCAGCGGCTCTTGCGGGCCGTATCCAGCACGACCAACGCATCCACGCCGTGAAGATCCGTCTTCTCCACGATCGGCACGTCCGACCACTCCGGCAGGAACGCGAGCTTCTGCGACAGCGACCCGGACGGCAGGAGCACCTTCGCTTCGCACTCCGACGACGCACACGCCCGTGCCAGCGCGAGAGCCGACCCGAGCGCGTCCGCGTCGGGCACCACGTGCGCGATCATCAAGGGCGACCGGCACGCGCGCAGCGCGTCGATCACCGCGGGAGGGACGCTCGGGACACGGATGAGGTTCTCGCTTCGATTCATGCCGGTGTGTCGGCCGTCGCTTCCTGGAACACGCCCTCCGGTGGAATCGACCGGTCCTTCGATGGTTCACAGGAGCCGGGCATCAATCAGCCGTTCTCGCTGCGCATCCATTCGATGAGAATGTCGGCGATTTCGGGGCGGGTGAACTCGGCCGGCGGTCGCTCCCCCCGCTTGAGCATCTCCCGCACCTTGGTTCCCGAAAGGAAGATCCGGTCGCCCTCGATCATGGGGAACGTCTTGTTGCTGACCATCCCGCCCGCCTTCTTCGACCAGGCGGCGTGCTCGAACTTAAGCGGGACGATCTTCAAACCGTCGTTGGGCAGATCGTCGAAGATCTCCTGCGCATCGTAGGTGCCGTAATAGTCGCCGACGCCGGCGTGGTCCCGCCCGACGATGAAATGCGTGCAGCCGTAATTCTGGCGGTAGATGGCGTGCAGGACGGCCTCCCGCGGTCCGCCGTAACGCATCGCCGCCGGCAGGATCGTCAGCATCGTATGGTCCGGATGGTAGTAATCGGCGATCAGTTTCTGGTAACAGCGCATCCGCACTTCCGGCGGGATGTCGCCGTCCTTGGTCGCCCCCATCAGCGGATGGATCAGCAGCCCGTCGGTGATCTCCTGGGCGCACTTGGTCAGGTATTCATGGGCGCGGTGGATCGGGTTGCGGGTCTGGAAGGCGGTGACAGTCTTCCATCCGCGGCGGCGGAACTCCGCCCGTACCTGCACCGGCGTCAGACGATGTTCCACGAACATCGGATCGTGACGCGGCGTCACCACGTCGATCGGACCGGCCAGACACGTCTCTCCCTCCTCCATCAGGATTCGCACGCCCGGATGGGCCGTGTCCTCCGTCCGGAACACGCGGACGGCCTGTTTGCGCTTGTCCTGCTTGTACTTCTCCCGAACCGTCAGGTACCCCAGCAGCCGTCCCGCGTCGTCCTCCAGCCGCACCCGGCTGCCGACCTCGATCCGCTCCGCCGGCG
>CAZNQN010000319.1:3249-3604 GCA_964574925.1 uncultured Phycisphaeraceae bacterium
CCGCCGGCGCGTCGTCCACGGCGCAGGTGATGGGGATCGGCCAGACCGTCCCGTCAGAAAGCGTCATCTCGTCGCAGACGCTGTGGTAGTCGGCCTCGCCCATGAATCCTTCCAGCGGACTCATGGCCCCCACGGCGATCATCTCGAAATCGCACTGCTGCTGAGGCGAGAGGCGTATGGAAACCGGCGGCGGATCGGGCAGCTCCGTGGCGCCCGTACGATCCACCAGCCTGCCGCCGTGCGGCGCGATCAGTTCCTCCGTTTTCATGGAATCCTCCTCGTCGAACATCCCCCGCAGGGTCCCCGTCGGGGTTGCCGGCCAAACCCGCGCGGGCGAAACCTCAAACCTAGAAGC
>CAZNQN010000320.1:0-3600 GCA_964574925.1 uncultured Phycisphaeraceae bacterium
GGGCGCGAAGGCGCTGCGCCACGGGAAGACGTCCCGCATCCATCACGACGGGCGGGGGGTGTTCGTGCTTGTGCAGACGAGCAATCCGTCGGCGGGGCAGGTGCAGGGCGTCCGGGTGGAAGGGGGGGAGCCGCTGGTGTTGCATGTCGCTCGCCTGGTCCGGGAATGGGCATGTCGGCCGGGGATGGTCGGCCATTGCGGTTTCAGCGCCGTCGGCGCGGTGGTGGCGCCGCAGGATCGGGAGACGACGGCGGCGATCCGGCGGGAGATGCCGGAATGCATCTTCCTGGTGCCGGGGTTCGGGGCCCAGGGGCGCGGAGGGGAGGATGTGCGCGTCTGCTTCACGTCGGAGGGGACGGGGGCGATCGTGTCGGCTTCGCGCAGTGTGATCTACGCCTTCGACGACGATCGTTACCGGAAGGCGTGCGGCGACGACTGGCGGGCGTGCATCGAACAGGCCTGTCGGGATTTCGTCACCTCGGTGCGCGAGGCTCTTTGCGCCCGATAAATCGCGACCCTTCCGCGCGTCTTCATTTCCAGCGTCCAGCCATCGTCTCAAAGTCCGTTTCGTTTGCCGGGAGAACGGTCCGTACGAGGGATAGGGACCGCTCCCTTACCTGTCTGCGTGCGGGCACGCGTGCCTGTGCGTTGCACGCAGACAGGCACGGGCAGGCGGTCGCGGCTGTGTTCGGCGGTTGCGGTGCCGGCGAGGCCACGTCACTTTGCCGCATGGACGCCGCCTTGCGCTGATTCCTTCCATTTGCCGCTGGCGCGGTTCGTGATTCGGACGCTCCCCGTCCGATTGCAGGAACGCCTTCGAGTGCCGACATGATGTCACTTCCGTCTTCCCTCGCCGCCGGGTGAGGGGGAACCGGACCTTTCCCGTCAGAAAAAAACTTGACTTTTTTCCGGGGTGGCGAGCGTGCGCGCCGGTTTTTATCGCGCGCTTCGGAAAACGGCCACGATCCCGCCGTTTATATCCTACGTTTCGAGCAGCGTACCGGAGGGGTGTCGGGCGCCGGCGACGGCGCGGGTCCCCAAGAGAGCAAGAGGTGTTGTCATGGCTTTGACGGTAACCAACACGAACACGCTTGCGCTGCTCAACATTCTGAACCGCAACACGATTCAGCAATCCAACGTGCTGCAGCAGTTGACCACCGGGAAGCGCATCAACACGGGCAAGGACGACCCGGCCGGTCTGATCGCGTTCTCGTCGTTGAATACGGAACTGACGGCGGTCAAGACGTCGCTGACCAACAACCAGCGGACGGATTCGATGCTGACGGTGGCGGATTCGGCCATCGGGGAGATCAGCTCGCTGCTTTCCGAGATCGAATCGCTGGTGGTGGCGTCGACGAGCGATGCGAACCTGACCGCCAGCGAGATCGCCGCCAACCAGGCGCAGATCGACGATGCGCTGACGGCCATCGACCGGATCGTCAACACGACCAACTTCAACGGCAAGAAGCTGCTCGACGGCACGTTCGCCATCCAGTCCACGGGCGTGTCCACCAATCCGGACGTGACCAACCTGCGGATCTTCTCCCGCAGCCAGGTGACGACCGATACGACGCTGACGGTGACGCGGGTGGCGTCGGCCAAGACCGCCTCCGCCACGCTGGCGTTTGCGGGCGGAACGGCGGCGATCGCCTCCGGCACCACGGAGCTGGCGATCACGGGGACACTGGGCACGGCCACCATCACCCTGGCCAGCGGCACCACCCAGGCGAACATCGTTTCGCTCATCAACCAGGCCAAGGCGCAGACGGGGGTGTCGGCCATCCAGGCGGCCGACAACATCCGCCTCAGCTCCACGACCTATGGGGCCAATGCATTCGTCAGTGTCGAGGTGCTTTCCGGGGGGCAGATCAACAACAAGTACGGGACGGCGCTCAACGACGGAACCACGAGCAATGATATCCAGAGCATCACGAAGCAATCCGGCAAGGATGCCAACGTCACGATCAACGGACAGACAGCCGGCGTGGACGGCCTGGATGTCAGCTACAGCGCCAACGGGCTGAGCCTGACGTTTACCCTCGGGACGGACTTCGGCACGGGCAACACGGCCAGTACGACGACCAGTTTCACGGTCAAAGCGGCGGGGGGAGCCACCTTCCAGCTGGGCACGACCAGCAGCACGCGGCAGACGATCGGCATCGACTCGCTGGCGACGTACAACCTGGGCGGCAACAACGGGACGGTGAAGCTGTCCGAGCTTCGTTCCGGCGGATCGGCGGAGCTGAAGACCGACCCCGCCAAGGCGCTCTCCGCCATTCGGGAGGTGATCGGCGAGGTGGCCTCGATCCGCGGGCGGATCGGCGGGTTCCAGAAGTTCCAGGTCGGCAGCGCGATCAACTCGCTGCGGGCGGCGGAGAAGGGGCTCACCGAGGCGACCAGCGCCATTATGGACACGGACTTCGCCGTGGCGACGGCGGAACTGAACCGCCAGCAGGTTCTTATCCAGTCCGGCATCACGCTGCTGGGATTGGCGAACCAGCAGACGGCCCAGATCCTGTCGCTGCTGTAAACGGGACACGATCGGACGTCACCGCAGCGCGAGCGGTTGGGGGGGACCGCTCGAATGAGAAGCGGCGGGCCGGGGGCGATTGCCTCCGACCCGCCGCGTTCCATTGGTTCCGTCTGCACGGCGTCAAACCGTGCGAACGGTTATCGTCGCCCGGCGGTTACGGATACACGACGGACGATTCGAAGACGATGTAGCCGACCTGTTCGGTCGTATGTCGTCGTTCACCGTCCTTGATCTGATCCTCATCGATCGACAGGAACAGTTGCGTCGCGGTAGCCGGCGTGGCACCGTGGGTCTGCGCCCATCCGCCGTTGCCGCCGTCGACACCAGCCATCGTGGTGATCTGTACCGCCGGTGCCGTGGTGAACGCCGTGTTGAAGTCATAGGCGTAAGGCGGGGCGTTGCCCACACCACGAATCGTATCGGCGCCCAGGGCCGCCTCGAACGCGACGCCGTTGATCGTTCCGTGGCCTGCCTCGAACACGATGAAGCCGACCGTTTCATCGGCCCGCGCGACGATGGTGTCCTCGCAGACGGTCTTGCCCGTTCGCAGCGTGGTCGCGCTGGGCGGTTGGTTCCGCCGGTTTCCCTGGCACCAGAAGACCGACCAAAGCGGGTCGTTTTCACTCATCACCTGGCCGACGACCACGGGGGACGTGTAGTCCTGTCCGTAGCTCTGGGCCTCGCCCACCCACGAGTTGTTCTCGTCGGTGACCGTCGAGAGGTACTTCTGGGCCTCGATCTTTACACCGTTGATCGTCCAGACGCCTTCCTCCACCACGAGACAGCTGACCGTCTCGGAGGCCACCGGCCCATCGGAGGGGTTCTGGAGCCGCACGTCGAAACTGGTACTGGTGACGTTACTGACGCGCGTCACCACCGGCGTCGTGTTGTTGCGGTAGTTGACGGTGCACACCACGACGGGGCTGGTGTAGGTATTGGACAGCAACACCGTGACGGGTGAACCGCCGACGGTGACGGTACCCGATTCCAGACGAGGTTGCGGACCGCTGACGCACGTATCGTTGACTTCGTCGCACGTTTGCCCCGGGCACGGATCACTTCCCGCC
>CAZNQN010000321.1:0-3594 GCA_964574925.1 uncultured Phycisphaeraceae bacterium
GGAGGGGATGATGATCGAGATCAGCAATCCCAGAATGCCGATCACCGTGAGCAGTTCCAGCAGCGTAAAGGCGCGGCGCCCGCAAAAGGGTCTTTCGTGGGCACGTTCCAAGCCACGGTGTGATGCCCGCCGCGCGAGGGTTCGCTGCCCGGGGCACAGCCGACGGAGGACGGGCCGGTTCACGATGTCGGAAAAGGTCTCGCGGCGAACCTTGCCGGCCGGGACGACGTCGGTGGGTCGGTCTGCGTTCATCATCCGGGTGATTCTAGCCCCGGCGAACCGTCCCGTCACCCTCATCCGCCAGCCCGGAATCGTCCGGCACGCGGCTTGCCCGGGATGATCTCCCGCGGGTAAGATCGCGCCGCAAGAGAAACACCACCGTCCGTTTCGCGGAGATAGTCATGCTCAAGCCGATCTATCTGGCCGGCGGGGTTCGCACCCCCATCGGCTCGTTTCTGGGGTCTTTGTCGGAGGTCAAGGCCGGCGCTTTGGGCGCCCACGTCGTGCGGGCGTCGCTGGAGCGAGCCGGCGTCGATCCCCGGCAGGTGGACGAAGTCTACATGGGCAACGTGATCGGGGCCGGTCTGGGCCAGAACGTCGCCCGCCAGGCCACCCTGGGAGCCGGACTGCCCAAATCCGTCGGGGCCACCACCATCAGCAAGGTCTGCGGATCGGGGTTACGGGCGGTCATCCACGCCGCCCAGGCCATCCAGTGCGAAGACCTCCACCTGGCGGTGGCGGGGGGGACGGAGAGCATGAGCAACGCCCCCTACCTGCTGCCGCGGGCACGGACCGGATACCGAATGGGCAACGGCGAACTGATCGACGCCATGATCCACGACGGTCTGTGGGACGTCTACACCAACCAGCACATGGGCAACTGCGGGGATCTCTGCGCGAATCGCTACGGCATCACCCGCGAGCAGATGGACGATTTTTCCATCGAGAGCTTCCGGCGGGCCATCGCCGCGTGGGAAAACGGCCTGCACCCGGCCGGCGTCGCGCCGATCGAAGTCAAGACCCGCAAAGGAACCGTCACCGTCGAGCGGGACGAGGGGCTGGCCAAGTATCAGGGGGAGGAGAAACTGCGGTCGCTCAAGCCGGCGTTCGGTGCGGACAGCAAGATCACCGCGGGCAACGCCTCCGGCATCGCCGACGGGGCGGCGGCGCTCGTGGTGTTCGACGAGGAGACGAAGGACCGTCTCGGGCTCAAACCGCGAGCCCGCATCCTGGGACACGCCAACGCCGCCACCGATCCGGAATGGTTCACCATCGCCCCCGTGCACGCCCTCCGCAAGCTGAGCGAGCGGTTGGATCTGAAACTGGGTGACGTGGACCTGTTCGAGATCAACGAGGCCTTCGCCGTCGTCACGATGGTGGCGATCAAGGAGCTGGGCCTGGACGCGGGGCGGGTGAACGTCGCCGGCGGAGCGGTGGCGCTGGGGCACCCGATCGGCGCTACCGGCGCGAGGATTCTCGTGACCCTGCTCGACGCGCTCGAGCGGATGGACAAGCGGATCGGCGTCGCCTGTCTGTGCATCGGCGGGGGAGAGGCGACCGCCGTGGCCGTCGAACGCTGCGGTTAGCGCGCCGGCTCCCTTCGTCTTCCGGCGGTGTTCTGAGCAGCTCTGCATCGATCGAACAGGCGCGGCCTCGATCCCCGCCGTGTGGAAAGATCGCGTCCGTGACACCGCACAGCCCGGATCCGGTGCTCGAGGAGTACAAGCGGCTGGCCGCCGACTACGACCGGCGCTGGTCGTTCTACGTGGAGGCGTCGGTCCAAGAGACGCTCGCCCGATTCTCGGTCTCCGCGGAGGATCGGATTCTCGACGTCGGGTGCGGAACGGGTGTCCTGCTGTCGCGCCTCTGCGGACGCGTGCCGCCGGAACGTCTTTGCGGTCTGGATCTGTGTCCGGAGATGCTGGCGGTGGCGCGATCGCGCCTGAATAAAGGCGTCCTCGTGCGGACGGGCTGCGCGGAGGAGATTCCCTTCGAGGATGAAACGTTCACGGTCGTCGTCTCCACGAACGCCTTCCATTATTTCCTGGACGCCGAACGGGCCCTGCGGGAGATGCTGCGCGTTTTGCGAAGCGGGGGCCGGCTGGTCATCACGGACTGGTGCGACGACTACGCCGCCTGCAAGATCTGCGTGCGGGTGCTTCGGCTGTGGAGCTGCACTCCCATCCGCATCTACGGCCGACAGGATTGCGCGGACCTGTTGGAAAACGCGGGCGTACAAGCCGTCCGCGTCGATCGCTACCGGGTCGGTTGGGTCTGGGGTTTGATGACGGCCGTGGGAACCAAGGCGTGACCGCCGCGGAGGCGTTTGCCCGGAGGAAGACCGGCCCATACGATCCCTTCCCATGCGCTGGATTGCGGACGTGATCTATCTTCTGGGAGCGGTCGTGTACGTCCCGTTCCTGCTGTACGAGGTCCTGTTCCGGGGGAAGAACCGCCGCGGATGGCGGCAGCGGATGGGCTTCGTGCCCCGTTTCGATCCGTCCCGCCGTCGGATCTGGATTCACGCCGTCTCCCTCGGGGAGATCAACGCCACGCGGCGCCTGGCGGAGATGCTGCGCGAGCGATGCCCCGACGTCGAGCTGGTGTTTTCCTCCACCACGGACACCGGGTACGCCCGCGGCGTGCAGCTCTACGGGGCGGAGCGGGTGTTTCGCTTCCCGCTGGATTTCAGTTGGGCCGTCACCCGCGCGCTGCGGCGGATGCGCCCGACGATGATCGTGCTCGTCGAGCAGGAGGTATGGTTCAACCTGACGCGACTGGCGACCGACCGCGGCATTCCCGTCGTGGTGATGAACGGACGGTTGACGGAGCGGAGCGCACGACGGCTGGCGCGTCTGGGGCCGATCACCCGCGCCATGTTCTCCCGCCTCGCCTGGGTGGGTGCGCAGGACGAGGAGATCGCCGCCCGCTTTCGCCGGCTGGGGGTTTCGCCTGAGCGGGTAGAGGTGACCGGCTCCCTTAAATGGGACTCGGCCGAGGTGACCGATTCCGTGCCCGGCGCGGACGCGCTTGCCAGGGCCTTGGGACTGCACACGGATCGCCCGCTCTGGGTTTGCGGCAGCACCGGACCGGGCGAGGAGACGATCATCCTGGATGCGTATCGTGCGCTTCTCGATCGGCTTGCCCCGGCGGAGGGAGGAGCGAACCGACCGGTGCTGGCGATCGTGCCGCGCAAGCCGGAACGCTTCGACGAGGTCGCCCGCCTGATCGAACGGTCGGGGTTTTCGTGCATCCGCCGCAGTCGTCGTGCGGACGGTTCGCAAGCGAGGCTCGACGAATCAAGCGTCGTGCTGGGCGACACGATGGGCGAGCTTCGCAAGTTCTATGAGCGGGCGTCGGTGGTGTTCGTGGGGCGGAGCCTGGTGCCGATGGGGGGCTCGGACGTAATGGAGGTGGCGGCCCTGGGCAAGCCCATCCTCGTCGGTCCCCACACGGACAACTTCCGTCTAGCGGTCGAGGCGCTGAAAGAAGCCGGAGCGCTGGAGGTGGTGGCGGACGGGGTTGACCTGCGGGCGGCGGTGGAACGGCTGCTCGCCGATCCCGCCGAGGCGGCGGCGCGGGGAGAAAGAGCCC
>CAZNQN010000322.1:0-3573 GCA_964574925.1 uncultured Phycisphaeraceae bacterium
CCGTGCCCGTGCTCGTCGTGGTTCGCCTCCTCGGCATGTTCCTCGTGGCGATCGTGCTGAGCGAGCGCAAAGGACGGCCACGCCGTCCACAGCCCCGCCGACATCGCCAGGCACGGGATCCAAAACTTCGTCATACGTTTCATGATTCCACTCCCGTCAGAACAGAATGGCCGCCAGCGCTTCCCGGGAAACATCGCACAGAAAACCGCTCCACGGCTCGAACTCGCCCGGCAGACATCCGCCGCAGGACAGCAACATGCCGCCGAGAACCATCTCGATCACCCGTCGCGATCTCCACCGTCTCATGGGTTCACCTCCGTGATTTCGTCGTCCTCTGCATCGGGCGGCGGCGGGATGTCTCCCCCCAGTCGTTCGAAGGGAAGCCCGATCACCCGCTCCAGCTCCGGAATCGCCACCGCCGCGGCGCGGGCGGCGTCGATGTATCCGCGACGGCTTTCCAGGTAGAACCGTTGGGCTTCCAGCACGGTGAGGAAAGAAGCCTGTCCGGCTTCGAACGCCTCGCGGGACAGGGCGAGGTTCCGCTTGGCCAGCGGGACCGAGCGGTCCCGATACATCTGCGCCATCCGCCACGCCGTCACCGCGCGATCCACCGCGCTGCGCACTTCCTGCGTCACCACCCGTTCGAGGGCGTCGAGATTCTTGATGGCCTGTTCGTAGGCGTAACGGGCGCGGGCGATTTGCGCCTGGTTCTGGTCGAAAAGCGGCAACTCGATGCCCAGGCTCGGACCGACGATGATGTCTTGCCCCTTCTCCGCCCGTCGCGCCGAGCGCGGTTCGATCTCCGGGGCCGTCAGAGCGCCGCTCGCCAGCGAGCTACGGGCGGTGTCGGCGAGGAGGTTCCGCCCGGAACGGGGACGCCGTTCCTCGCGTTCCAGCTCGATGCCCACCTCGACGGTGGGGAAGATGAGGCGGTACTGTTCCTTCACCCGCCACGCGGCAGCCTCCACCGCTTGCCGTGCGGAGCGAAGATCGAGCCGCCAGCCCTTGGCGGCGGCAATGAGCCGCTCCGGCTCGAGCGTTTCCGGCGGCGGATCGGGCAGCTCGTCGATGAGTTGCCATTGCTGGGCGTCCGACTCCAGACCGAGCAGCGTCGCCAGTCGGCGGCGGGCGTCCGAAGCGTCGAGACGGGCGGCGGCCGCGTTCAGTTCGGCCTGGATGGCCAGGCTGCGAGAGAGATTGACGTCCAACTCGGTAGCGGTCCCGGCCTGCTTCCGCGCCAACGCCATGTCCAGCAGGTTCTTGGCGATGGAGAAGTTCTCTTCCGCGATTTCCAGGCGAGCGTCGGCGCCCACGGCGTCGTAGTAGGCGGCCTTGCACTCCGTCGCCAGCAGAGCGGCCTCGCGCGCGATGCGAAGCACGGCCCGGTCCAGCTCTCGCTTGGCGGCTTTCTTTCGGATCGGGATCTGCCACAGCTCGGCCAGGTTCTGCGCGATGCCGGCCTCGAGATTGGCGAGTCCCCCGCCGTCCGGAAACCGCGTGGCGATGCCCAGGAAGGGGTTGGAGAAAAGACCGGCCTGCACCAGATCGGCCCGCGCGATGCCGATGTCGAGAAACGCGGATTGCAGACCGGGGTTGTTCAGCAGGCAGATCTGGACGGCTTCCTGCGCCGATATCCCGTTCTCCAGCAGGTCATCCACTCTTTCCCGGATGTCCTCACGCTGCGGATCGTAGGGCTGGGCGACTCCCGTCGCGGCACGGATATGACCGCCTGTTCGCAGGTAGTCGGGCTTCGGATCGACCGTCGCACAAGCACCGCCGAACAGAGACAGCCCCACGCCGCAAACGATTCTGATGGTGTTGTTCATCCCCGACGTTTCCACTGCATTCGGAAAAATATGGGCGCCGGTCTCCGCGACCGGCGCAACCCTCGTCCCGACCGGTGCGCAAACCGGCCCCATGAACCAGTCGAAACCGACCGGAGGATCAGATCAGAAGGGGCAGGTCACTCGGAAGGCATGCAAGAGGAAGCCGTTCCCGATTGGATGAGGTGATCGGCGGGAGAGGCAATGGCGGGCCGTCGCGCTCTTCGCGAACTACCGCGTTCGGCAGGAACATCATCGGTACGACCGAATCAAACGAGCCGTGGTTGCGGAGCATGACCAAACCGCAGGGATCACGGGAACAGCCCGTCTCATGCCCGCAGCCACGTCCGCTTTCGACGGGATGGTGCGCATCGCTAGGAAGTGTGCAGCCCTTGTCGCAGGGGTGTACGAGCACCCCGCTCGCGCACAACACTGGTACGGAAGGCACCGTTCCCATCAGAATCAGCGGGAGTAGCAGGTTTCGCAGGCCCATCACCATCCTATCGACCAGATTAGGCACGAAGTTGGGCGCCGTCAAACCGCCATCGTCACCCCCGCGCAACGAGTTTTCAACCGCTCTCTCCTGAAGAACCGAAGAGCAGTCGCCAAACGCGATGCGCTGTGGGGCCAACGTCGGCGCCTGGACTGCCCTCAGTTCACGTAGCCGTTAACGGCAAGCTCCGGCACAACGCACTGCCGCCGGCGATACCCGCATTCGGAATCGTCAGCCCCCCAACAGATTCCTCGTCTGTCGCGTGTCTCGGCGGCCTGGAGCAGGATCGATCCTGGATCAGGGTTTTTCGAAAGTCGTCTTTGGCATGGATCAGGGCGAGGGCTTCGCGGGAGCGGGCGGCGTGGCGGCGGAGGGCGGCGGCGATGTTGGACACACCCGCCGCACGGAGCAGATTCAAAGCGGTGTTGCGCAGGGTGGAAAGGATCATCGGCGCCGCGCCGGTTCGCACCCGGCAGGCGTCCTCGCCGAGCGTCACATCGCGCACGTGGAAAACGCTGTTTTCAATGCCCCAGTGACCGCGGGTCAACTCCAGCAGCGCTTCAGGGCCGGCCTGCTCCGGCGGCAGGGAGGTGATCCCGTAGATCGTCTCGGTCGTCGTCTTGCGGCGAATCGTTCGCGTACGAACCAACCGGAACGCCTGCGCCAGGTCGGGCCAATCGACATAGCCTTGCAACGCCACGTCGCGGGTGAGGGTGCGTGTCTCGAGTCGACCGTGTCCTTTGTGGACGGTGGTGACCGTCTGACGTTCGGCGGCCACCCGCTTGCGTTCCCAGGGCGACACGCCGTCGTGGGAAAACGCCTCGCTCAGCGTTTCGAGAAGGTCCGGCTGGTTGGCCTTGACCGGCCAGAGCCAGTGCCCCCTTTTTTCCTGATTTTTCGGGACAGATCGCGCTGGCAGAACATCGCGTCGCCGGTGACCACTTTGCCTTCGAGCGGAATCAGGTCCAACATCTGCAAGGCCGTCTTGTGCTCGTTGGTCCCCGCGCGAACGGGAATCTGATCCAGCACGATCCTGGCTTCGTGGGCGTAGGCCGCCAGCAGGTGGACGCCCGGCACTTCATGGCCCTGCACGCCCCGCAAGGTCTTGCCATCGACCGAGACCGAACGCCACCCCTTCGCCACCCGCTGCCGCACCCAGCGACGGATGGCCCGCTCGAAGGCCTCGTGATCCAATGCGGCAAACACGTAATGCAGGGTGGCACAGCACGGCGGCCGGTCGCGCGTAAACGTAAGCGC
>CAZNQN010000323.1:0-3573 GCA_964574925.1 uncultured Phycisphaeraceae bacterium
GTCTTTTTTTGTAAGGATCGGACGCTGCGGGAGGGACGGGGCAGGGTCTCAAGACCGGGATGATCGGACCATGAGCGGTGCAGGCGGCGATGATTGGCCGATTCTGCTTAAAAATGTTTGTTTTCGCTGATGCAGAGCGGATTTCGTGCTTCAGATTGGGGCGCTACGGAGCGCTTTGGGAGTTCGCTTCGGCCGTCACGGCCTGCAGGGATGCGCAATTCCTGCGGCAGGCGGGTTGTGTTTCGGGGGGCAGCAAGTTATCATAGCGTTACACACGCCGGTGGGAGCAGAGACGGCGGTCGGGCTTTCCGGCCCTGTAATGGGATAAGGGCCGGGAATTCGTGCGGTGGAGAAGACGGGAGCGAGTCGTTGGCACGAGGTTTTCTTCACGCAAAGCGCCTACCGATGGGGTTCTTAGGGATCGGTTGATCCTCGGCCGGTCCGGTGCGCGGAAGGCTGGAGGGCTTTTCCGCGGGAAGAACCCTCCCGGCATACAACGCGGCTTGGTTGGGAAACAGGAGAAAGGCGGGAACAGGAGCGGCGTGAGGGGAAGCACGCCCGGGATGTAGGGAGGGGTGTCGACGCTTCACTATTGGAAACCCGAACCTGCAACGTCGCCGTCGGGACGGCGCGCATGAAAGGTTCGGGGTTCTCCTGGAAACAGAGACGTTCTCGAATCGAGCCGAAGCTCGGGAACGGAGAAGAGATATCGCCGGAGCGGCAGGGCACGGTTGGGCCGTGCTCGGCGCTTCGGCAAGCGATAATCACGGTTACGTCGTAGGTCTTGCATGGTTCGGTTCGCGGGTTGTGGTCTCGCAGCTTTTTGAGGAGGTTTGGAATGATGAGAACACGTAGCGGTTTTCGGCCCTGGCGATTGGCCGCGGGCGTCTCGGTGATGGGCTTGTTCGCCCTGACCCTGACGCTGCACGGAGCGCCGGCGCCAAAGAAGAAGGAGTCGAAGGCGGTCAAGTCGGGAACGCCCGCCGTTTCCGACGTGGGGGCCTTGCACCAGCAGGGGACGAAGGTTCCCGGGACGGAGGACGACGTGGTTCTGCTGGCGCCCCAGGGGGCGATCCCCGTGCAGAGCGGCAAACCGGCCAAGCGGGTCGCGGACAGCGGCGTGTCGGATGCCATCGGGTCGGTGGCGGGACCGGCGGGGACGTGCCGGTTCAGCATCGACTGCGACGACTGCAATCCCTGCACGCGGGACGTCTGCCAGCTCGGAACGTGTCTGGGCGGACAGAACGCCGGGCTGGGATGTTTCGACACGAGCGACTGCCCGGGCGGGGCGTGCTCGATCGGGACGTGCAGCGTCAGCGGCAGCCCTTGCGTCACGGACACCGATTGTCCGACGGGCGAGACCTGCAACCTGAGCACGTCGTTTTTCGGAACGTGTGCGAACTTCGCGGTGCCGGACGGCGGTGCGGGCGATTGTGACGACGGTCTGGAATGCAACGGTCAGGAGTTCTGCCAGGCGGGGGCGTGTGTTTCGGGCACTCCGCTGTGCAACCCGGAGGACCGTTGCGACGAGGCCACGGACACGTGCTTCGCGTCGTGTCTGAACGACGCAGAGTGTGATGACGGTCTGCTTTGCAACGGCGCGGAGGTGTGCGACGTCAAGACCTGTGAGGGCGGCACCGATGCCGGGACGCCGTGCCGGGTCAACGCCGATTGCAGCAGCGGCGTCTGCGGCGGCGGCGGGACGGGTGCCTGCGTGACGGATCCGGCGACGGCCGATCCGTGCGGGCCGGGTTCGCTGTGTCTGGAACCGACCGCGCCGGGCGATCCGGTGACGTGCGGAGAGGGTCGATGCTGCGATCCGGCCGATCCGAACCCCGGCACCAACTGTACGCGGGCGACGTTCGCCGACTGTACGGGCACCTGGCTGGCGGGCAGCATCGGGGAGACCTGCTCCGGGGCGGATCTGACCGATCCGACGGTGCAGAACTGTCCGAACTACAGCAGCGGCATCGCGCCGCAGGGAGACTTTACGGTTTCCGTCGGTCCGGTGTCGGTTTCGCCGTGCGACGTGGTGCGGATCGGCGACGATTATGAGCTGGACCTGGGACCGAACACCTTCTTCCGGGTCACCAAGCTGCGCTTCGCCGGCGGTGTGGTGCCGGGCGTGTCGGCGCGGTTCGGCGTCGAGTTCCGCGATGCCAACGGGACGTTGATCGAGGACTTCTTCTGGCCGGACGGCGTCAATGCCGTCGGCGGCAACCAGATCCGCGAGGTGGATCTCACCTCGCCGGTGGTCATTCCCTCGAAGGGCATCGTGACCTTCCGCGTACGGGAGGAGTTCGGTTCGGACGGGCGGATCACCTGGCTGGCGACGGACGCCCCCGACGTGGGGAGCAACGATCCGACCACGATGTGGATCGGAAACGGGCTGGTGACCGACGGTCTGGGCGTCTGCACGGGCGGCGCCCGGGACGGGCAGTGGTGCAACCGGCAGAGCCCGGCGGACCCGAACGTGGGTTGCCCCGGCGGGACGTGCGACGACGTGCCGGACGTGCTGGCGTTCGAGCTGATCGGCGAGGAGGCGCCTTCGCCGGAGGGAGCGTGCTGCAACGCGGAGACGGGGATCTGTTCGATCCAGACGCCGTGGGACTGCAAGGCCGGCGGGAACACCTTCCCCGGCGTGGCGAGCTGCAACGTGTGCAGCGGCAATCCGTTCGTGACGTGCAATGCGGATGCCGATTGCTCCATCTGTCTGGGCGGCGACAACGACGGACAGCTTTGTTCGAGCGACATCGAGTGTCCGAACGGGACGTGCGACGTGACGGGGACGTGTCTGACGGTTCCGCCGGCGTGTACGTTGAACGCCTGCTGCGATCCGACGAACGGATCGTGCACGACGGCCCAGGGCGGGTTGTGCAGCGTTTCCGGAACGAGCTGTGACAACGACGCCCAGTGTCCGACGGGCGAGACGTGCGAGCCGCAGTGTCCGGCCGGCACGATCGCGCTGGGCTTCGGCACGGACTGCGAGCCGAACTGCTGTCAGAATCCGGAGCCTTCCGGCGGCGACTTCTGCGGGACGGCGCCGGTGCATCAGATCCAGGTGCCTCCGCCCGGTTCTCCGCCGGAAACGTTCACGTTCAACGGTGACAACTCGCTGGCGACGTTCGGCGAGTTCGCCGAGAGCTGTCCGGAGGGCGACGAGAACTGCTGCGAGTCGGTGCTGTTCGACCCGAACGGGACGATTCTCGACCGCGGCTGGTGGGAAGTGTTCGAGACGGATGCCTGTGCGGACGTGCGGATCGACCTGTGCTGTTCGGATCCGGTGAAGCGTCCGGCGTGGGGGTTCGGCGTGTGGCAGGGCTGCACGTGCGCCGGGGCCACCGGGACACAGATCGTCGATCCGCCGGTGGGCAACGGGACGGACGACGGCGAGCGCGGCGGTCCGTTCTGCGACACGGATGACAACTTCTGGTTCACGATCAAGAACCTTCCGCGCGGGAAGTACTCGTATCCGATCTTCTCGGCGCCGGAAGGCAACCCCGGTCCGTACACGATCCACATCACGGCGCAGGCGTGCGAGGTGGCGGCGTGCTGCTCGGCCCTGTGCGAGGG
>CAZNQN010000324.1:0-3570 GCA_964574925.1 uncultured Phycisphaeraceae bacterium
GACGACCCGTGGGAACGGGTGCGGGACTACCGACCGCCGCCGCCGGCCGATCGTCTCACCCGCATCCTGCACGAGCTGGCTCGCATGGGATTTCGCCGCGTCGCGCTCTACGGTGCGGGCCGCTTCACGAGAGAGGCCCTCGCCGGGGCGGATCGGGAAGCGTGGGACATCGACGTCATCGGCGTCATTGACGACGACTCGTCTCGCCGGGGGGAACGCATCGCCGGTCTTCCCGTCATGGCCAAGGACGAAGCCGCCGCCCTCGGACTCGACGCCGTGGTGTTGTGCAGCGACTGGCACCGGGACACCCTGCGGAACGCTGCCCGACCGCTCCGGGAAGCGGGCGTCTACGTGGCCGAACCGCCCCCCGTCGAGCCGGCGGCATGCTGACAACGACCTGTCACCGGTCGGGGAGTGTCCGCTCCTTTCGTTCCCTCACGCGCTGCACCGCGCTTCCGTTCCAGGCGGGATCGCGGTAGACGGGAAAGAACGACAGGTTGCGACCCTGCCGGAGCCGGGCATACCGGTCGCGATCGAAAACAGCCTTGCCCACGAAATACGGAACCCGGTGCGGGCTGAACCGCGTCTTGAACGCCCGCAAACCCTCGCTTCCGCCGCCGAGGTGGAACCGTCTCAGGCCGCGCCGCGCAAGCTCCATGACCGCATCATGCACGAGCGCGTTCATCGCGCACACCCGTCGCCCCTCCTGCGTGGAACAGGCGAGATAGTAAAACGCCGTCTCCCCGTCGAGCAGGATCATCGTGGACGCGACGGGTCGCTCCCCGATCCGGGCAGTGCCCAGGATGACCCGGTCGGACAGTTGTTCCGCAAGACGGTCGAAGAAGGGGCGCGAAAACCGATAGTACGGATCGGCGCCGAGGCGATCGAGCGAAGCCCAGTACATCGGGACGAAGACGTCCAGACCGGCCGCGTCGAAGGCGCGAAACGCACACGATACGCCCGCCCGGCGAGCCACTTTCAAGTCCCGACGGACCTGCGGCTTGAAGGACGCCGGCAGCGCGTCCGGATCGGAGAGGTCCACGACGACGTGTTCGGCGGCCGTCACGATTTCCATGCCGCTCTCCCGCGCCCATGCCTGCGGACGGGAGCGATAGGGATGAAAACGGAAAAACCCGGTCAGGACGTCGTGCTCCGCCGCCCACCGTTGAAGCGACGACCATGCTTCCGCCACAACCCCCGCATCCCCCAGCGGACCGGTGTAGTCGTAGGGGGAGATGACGTCGAATCCTGTTCCCGCGCCAGCCGGCAACGGTCGCACCACCATCGGCACCGTCACCGCCCCGTGCCGGAACACCTCCAGGTGCCCGCCGGGTTCCAGCATCGCGGCCGCGGACCAGTAACGCGGATCGTGATACAACCCTTCACTGCTACATGGGACCGACGCGAAAGAAGAAGAAGGGGAAACGGAAGCTGCGACTCGTGTCACGGCCGTCGTTCCGGGATGTTCGCGGCGCGGCGCGGCGGCGAGGACACCGCCACGGCCGAGACAGGCACCGACCGCTCCCGAAGCACGGCGCCGTCCGGATGGGAAGGTGCGGAGGCGAAGCGCTCCGCCAGCATGCGGACGAACAGGTGCCCCAGCACCAGGTGAACGTTTTCCACCACGCCGTAATCGTAGGAATCCACCCACACGCGGGCGGTGGCGAGCCGGGAGAGCCGCCCGCCGTCGAAACCGACCAGCGCCAACCGCTCCGCCCCCAGATCCTGCGCCAGCTCGAACGCCCGCACCACGTTGGGCGAATCGCCCGAAGCGCTGATGCCCACCACGAGATCTCCCGCACGGAGACACAAGCGGAGCTGCTCCGAGAAACAGTCCTCGTAACACAGGTCGTTCGACAGGGCGGTCAGATAGGCTGGATTGTCCGTCAGTGACTGGATCCGCACCCGCCGACCCGACGGACGACCCACATGCTTGGCGAGATCGACCGCCAGATGCGAGGCGGTGGCGGCGCTGCCGCCGTTGCCGAACAGATAAATCCCGCACTCGCGGTCGATCGCCTCGCGGAGCAACCCCAGCGCCGCTTCGATCTCCTCCGCCGAAAGGCGATCGAGAACGGACCGGACCCCTTCGAGATAGCGACGGATCGTATCGGCCACGGGCGTTTCCTCTTTTCGCCGAGAACGGACCACCGGAGGGATTATCGGCCACCTCGCCGTTGCCCCTGAAGCCGGAAGACCGCCGCTGACACGACCTTCGCACGATCCCCGAACCGCGCCCGCAGATCATCGCATCCCCGGATCGGAGCGATGCCGCCGACCGATCCGCTCCCTCACGGTCGCGGCTCTGATGGGCTGCATCGGACGCTCCTCATCAACCGCCCTCTCCCGTTTAAGCGCCGCGGCGAAAAAACCGACAGATTATCGGGTCCGCACGGGCCGCCACGGGTGAAGGCACGGCGCGCCCGCGCGCAAAGCCCCGCACGATACGGACTCCTCGGCACGACATGGCGAATCCCACGGCGGACATCACGGCGGAACCGGCGGCGCCCGATTGCCGACTGCGCTCCCGATCGGTCGCACGAACCGGTCTCGGTCTCGCGCTGCTCTTGGCGACGGTCCTGGCCGTCTGCCTGATGGATCCGACCGGATGGGTGGGCTCGGACGATTCAGCCTATCACGCGGCAGCCGAGCAACTCCTCGCCGGTCAGATGATCACCCGCGTCCATCACCACATCGGGCGGATGGCGGTCATCGTGCCCATCGCCCTGTCGATGGCGGTATTCGGCAACAACGTCCCGGCTGTGATTCTGCCCACCGTCGTCTTCGCCCTGCTGACGGTGCTGGTCACGGTGTGGGTGGGACGGCACTTGTGGGGGCCGTGGGAAGGATGGATCGCGGGAGCGGTCGTCGCCTTTCTCCCCTACTTCCACGCCGTGGCGACCATGGCCTATCCCGATGTGCACGCCTGCCTGTTTTCGGCCGCGGCGGTCCTCGCCCTCCTCGCTGCGCAACGGAGCGCGTCCACGAAGCGGCGTCTCCTTCTGACGGCGCTCGCCGGGGTCAGTCTGGGCCTGGCCGTCTCGGCCAAGGCGTTCACCGCCGTCATGATCGCGCCGATGGGCTATCTGCTCTGGTCCGATCGGCGAGCGGGAACGACGCGGTGGGCGAGCCTCGGCGGCGTGCTGGCGGGCGGAACCATCTTCTTCCTTCTGCACGGTGGGTTCTATCTCTACTTCACCGGCGACTTCTGGTACAAGCTGCACGCCCTCCAGGCGATGCAGGTCTCGACGCTCTATTTCCCCCGGCAGGGCTATTTCGGCGGCGCGTCGCTGCCCGAGCTGATCCGGGAACGGATCCTCTTCCTGTTCCATCCGGGAACGTCCGGATGGGGCGTGCTGGGCACGCTTTTTTTCCCCCTCCTGCTGATGTCCCTGTTCCAGGGACGAAAAGGACGGATGCTGGCCCTGTGGGCGGGGGTCCTTTATCTCAGTGCTGCCTTCCTGCCCTGCGGACCGCACGGGCGCTATCAGCCGCCGCCGCTGTTCGACGGGCGGAACCTGCTGCCCGCCGTCGTCCCCTTCGCCGTGATACTCGCCCACAACGCCCGCC
>CAZNQN010000325.1:0-2902 GCA_964574925.1 uncultured Phycisphaeraceae bacterium
CTCGCGGGACGATCAGTTTTCCTTCCGGGCTTCTGCCAGACGCCGGCGACTTTCCTCGAAGACCTCGGCCGCGTTGTAGCTCGACCGCACGAACGGCCCCGAGGCTACGCTCAAGAACCCCAGCGAGCGGGCATAGGCGCCCAGTTCGTCGAACTCCGCCGGCGTGTAATAGCGTTGCACGGGCAGATGACCGGTCAGCGTCGGCTGGAGGTATTGCCCGATCGTCAGCACGTCCACGCCCGCTAAGCGCAGGTCGCGGAACGTGGCGTGAAGCTCCTCCACCGTCTCGCCCAGTCCCACCATGATCCCCGACTTGGTGATCATCCGCGGGTCGAGCGTCTTGACCGTCTCAAGCACGGCCAGCGAGCGCCGGTATTTGGCCTGCGGGCGGACGGCGCGCGTCAACCGTTCCACCGTCTCGATGTTGTGGTTGTAGAGTTCCGGCCCGGCGGCGACGAGCCTTTCGATGCACTCCCGCCGGGCGTGGAAGTCGGCCGGCAGCACTTCCACCGTCGCGGTCGCCGATCGGGCATGGATCGCCTCCACGCAACGGGCGAAATGCCCCGCCCCCTCGTCGGGGAGGTCGTCGCGGGCCACGGCCGTGATCACCACGTGGTGCAGACCCAGTTCCGCCACCGCTTCGGCCAGCCGCTCCGGCTCGTCGTCCTCCGGCGGATCGGGACGGGCCGTCGTCACGGCGCAGAAATGGCACCGCCTCGTGCATCGGTCGCCGAGGATCATGAACGTCGCGTGCCGTTTCGACCAGCACTCGGACAGATTCGGGCAGCGGGCCTCCTGGCACACCGTCGCCACCCGGCTGCGGGCGACCACCGCCGTCGTCAGTGCGAACGACCCGGACGGCAGCGGACGCTTCAACCACGGCGGCAACCGCCGTCCCGGTCGCTCCCGCCCTCTGGATAGGACCGTCAGTTCCAAAGCCGTTTCCTCGCCTATTGAGGGGACGTCCCGGCGGTCGATCCGTCTCGCCGGAGACCCCGTCGGTAACTCAGGATAATCGAACCATCGCCAATTGGCACGCTCTCGCGTTTGACCTTAGCGGGTGGGCGCGTAGCATGAAAACACGCCCGGTGGGGATGGATTCCAACCCCTCAGCCGGCAACGTGGAAGGTGCGGCATGTCGCCCAACTTCGAACGCATCCTGTTTCCTACCGATTTCTCGGACCTGGCCCAGGAAGCGCTCCCCTATGCCCTGGAGCTGACCCGCGCTTTCGACGCCGAGTTCCACTGCCTTCACGTCGTGGACGACGCCTATCAGTACTGGTCGGCGATGGGGCCGGAGAGCGTCCCCGTCGGTCCGCCGCCGGAAAACCTCCTCGACATCGCCCGCGAGCGTCTGGAACGGTTCCGCGAAGAACACCTCTCCGGGCTGGCGAAACCGGCCCGCGTGCACGTCCGCCTCGGGCGCCCCTTCGCCGAGATCATCGGCTGCGCCCGGGAAGAGGAGATCAGCCTGATCGTGATGGGCACCCACGGGCGAGGCGCCATCGCCCACATGCTCCTCGGCAGCACCACGGAGAAGGTCGTCCGCAAAGCGCCCTGTGCCGTCATGACCGTCCGCGCCGCGGGGCGAAGCTTCGAGATGCCATAATGGCCGCCGATTCCCATCGGCCTTACGCTGTCTCCCCATGAACCCCGACGATATCGATCCGCAGCTTCTTCGTTATTCCCGGCAGATATTGTTCGACGGCATCGGCGTCGAGGGACAACGCCGCCTGCGCAGCGCCCGCGCCGTCCTCGTCGGCTGCGGCGCGATCGGTTCCGTGCAGGCGGACGTGCTCGTCCGCGCCGGTGTCGGCGCCCTGCGCATCTGCGACCGGGACTTCGTCGAGCGCGACAACCTTCAGCGGCAGATGCTGTTCGATGAGGAGGACGCGACCGCCGACCTGCCCAAGGCCGAGGCGGCCGCCCGTCGCCTGCGGCGGATCAACTCCGACGTATGCATCGAGGCTGTCGCCTGCGACGTCAACCATGCCAACATCGAGCAGCTTGCCGACGGGTTCGATCTGCTCCTCGACGGCACCGACAACTTCGAGACCCGGTTCCTTCTCAACGACCTTTCCGTCAAGACGAATCGTCCCTGGGTGTATGGAGCGGTCGTCGGGAGCGGCGGGTTGAGCATGGCCGTCGCGCCCGGACGGACGCCCTGCCTTCGATGCCTGTTCCCCGAGGCCCCGCCGCCCGACGTGAGTCCGACGTGCGACACGGCCGGGGTGATCGCTCCCGCCGTCCACCTCGTCGGCGCCCTTCAGGCCATGGAGGCGTTGAAAATCCTGACCGGTCGGACGGATCATCTCCACGGCCGCCTCGTGGAAGTCGATCTCTGGACGGGGCGCTTCGCAGCCATCGACGTGAGCCGGGCGAAACAGAAGGACTGTCCCTGTTGCGGACGGCGATCGTTCCCCTTTCTCTCCGGCGAACGGGCTTCTTCCACGACCACCCTTTGCGGCCGGAATGCCGTCCAGGTCCGCCCCGCCGGCGCCGCGGGAACGCTGGACTTCGACCGCATCGCCGAGCGGTTGGCCGCCGTCGCGTCCGGACCGCTCACGCAAAACCCCTTCCTGCTCCGTGCGACGATCGAAGGGCGCGAAATCGTCCTGTTTCGGGACGGTCGCGCGATCATCCGCGGTACCGAGGACGAGCGCGAGGCCCGCTCCTTCTACGCCAAATACGTCGGCGCCTGACCCGCCGGCGCGAACCGGAACGCTTCACCCGCGCTCCCTCCCGACTTGCGCCTCCCGGCGCTTTGCGGTACGATATCCTTCGTCCGACGTTCCGGTGAATCCTCCGGACCACCGGATGCGAAACGGCACCGAGAGAACCCGACACAGTCGCGACCGCATGAACAGCGCCGCGACCGTGAGGAGCGGAATCGAATGTCGAA
>CAZNQN010000325.1:2912-3567 GCA_964574925.1 uncultured Phycisphaeraceae bacterium
GTGCAATGCACAGGCAGGCATGCCTGCACGCAGACGGGTGAGGGAGCGGAATCGAATGTCGAATCGGTGAAGCATTGCAAACCGCTACCGAGAACAATCGCATTCCCGCAATCGTGATGTCGAAGGCTTCGAGGAATTCGCAGCGATGACCGAAGCGGACATCGTCTATCTCGACAACGCTGCTACGAGCTGGCCCAAGCCGCCGGAAGTGATCCGCGCGGTCACCCGCTTTCTGACCGAGCAATCGGGCAGTCCCAGTCGCGCCGGGCATGCCCTGGCCGAAGCCGCCGGTCGCATGGTGCGTAACGTCCGCGGCCAGATCGCCCGCATGTTGCATACCGACGATCCCGACCGGATCATCCTCGCCCTCAACGCCACCGATGCCCTCAACATCGCCATCAAAGGCGCGCTCCGTGAGGGCGACCACGTCATCTGCTCCGCCGTGGACCACAACAGCGTTTCGCGTCCGCTCCAGGCGATGGCGGAGACGGGGTTCATCGAGTTGACGCGGCTCTCGCTCACGGCCGAGGGTGCCGTCGATCCCGAAGCCGTCCGCCGGGCGATCCGTCCGGACACCCGCCTCGTCGCCCTCAACCACGCCAGCAACGTGACCGGCGTCATTCAACCGGCCGCTGCCATCGGCCGCATCGCCCGC
>CAZNQN010000326.1:0-3530 GCA_964574925.1 uncultured Phycisphaeraceae bacterium
TCGCGGGAAGCAGGTTGGGATACCGGGAGAGATCGGATTGGGTCGTCGTCGGGGTCGGACATCGCGCGGGCGGAAGAGCGAAGGGACTTTGAGGCGAGCGTTCCGCCGTCTGGGATCCCTGCTGCTGGCCGCACGCCTGCCGCAGGTGGTCGCGGGACTGGCGGTGCTCGGGGCGTGCGGGTGGGGCGTGTCCGTGGGCATCGATCGGCTTCAGCGGCGGGTGGAGGGGCGGCTCCTCGAGCGTTTCGGCGACGCGGAACTGGAGCTGCTCGGCGTCCCGGACGTGCTGGGCGAGACGGTGCGGCGCGACCTGACGGCGAGCGTCTCGGACCTGCTCGAGCGCCGATGGACCGACCCGCGTCTGTGCCGGGCGATCGCGGAACGGCTGGCGGGCAGCGGTTGGGTCCGGCGGGTGCATTTCGTTCGGCGGACGCCCGACGCCCGGTTCCAGGTGGAGGCGTCCTATCGCACCCCGGCGGCGATCGTCTCGTACGAGGGGCGCTTCTTCTTCGTCGACCGGGAGGGCGTGCGGCTTCCCGGCGTCTATCCGTTCGATCCGCGCTGGACGTTGATCGAAGGGGTGGCGTCGGCGCCGCCGGCGGCGGGGGAGCGCTGGCCGGGCGACGACCTGCGGGCGGGGGTGGCGATCGCCGTCCGGCTCGAGCGGGAACCGTTCCGCGAGCAGATCCCGGCCGTTCTGGTGGACAACGTCGGGGGGCGTCGCGATCGGCGGCGTTCGCACGTGGTGCTGGCCACCGATCGGGCGGGGGGACGGATCCTGTGGGGATCGGCGCCGGGGGCGGAGGTGGAAGAAAACAGCGTCGAGCAGAAGCTGGCCATCCTGCGGAGCAATTTCCGGGCGACGGGGCGGGTGGACGGCGGACACGCGGTGATCGACGTGTCCGTCTTCCCCGACCGGTTCGTGGTGGTGGAGTGAAGCGTTCCGCCTCCGCAGGGCGAAAAGGGCGGTCTGCGGTGGCGGAAAGGGCTTGCAGGGTCCGACAAATATTCCATCCTCTCATCCGAATCCCCAGCGGAAAGGATGGTTTGAGCCATGAATGCGGATCCAACCGTTCAAAACGCGGTCGTGAGCGCCCTGGAACAGGCGCGTCTGTTCGTCCAGCAGCACGCGCCGTCGGAGCTGATGCGGGAAGCGTTGCCGTTCGGCATCGTCTGCGTGGTGGCCGGCATCGGCGTCAGCGTACTGGGCGCGAAGCTGGCACGGGTCGGCCTGACGGGGTTGTTCATGCTGCTGGGCGCCGGGCTGGGGGTGTTCTGCGCCCGGCAGGGCGGCTGGCCGGCGCCGGTGTGCGCCCTGATCGGGGCGGCGATCCTGGGCTTCGTCGCGTTCCAGACGTTCCGGTTCTGGGTGGGGATGGCGGCGGCGATGGTGCTGGCGACGGTGGCGGCTGGAGCCTTCGGCTACGAACGCGTCGTGCCGCACATGCAGGAATTCGAACGGACGCGGCTGACGACGACGGCGTCGCAACCGCTGGAAGGCCGGGCCGCGTTCACCGTCCCCACGCCCGCGGAACAGGAAGCGTATGTGACCCGCACGCCGCAGCAGTGGCTGGGGGATCTGTGGCGGTTCGTGGCGGAACGGGACGCGACCGCCGCGCAAACGGCGCGGGCGTGGGTGCTTGCGGCGGGGATCGTCGGGCTGTTCCTCGGCGTGGTGGCGGCACGCTGGGCGCTGATCATCTCGGCGGCGGTGGTGGGGACGAGTCTGCTCACCACGGGCGGGACGACGCTGCTTTCGTGCGCTTCGCCCGAAGTCTGGAGAAACACGGTCTATCGTCCCGCCCTGATGGGACTCTTGATCGGGGCGATCTTCGTGGCGTCGCTGGTGGTGCAGACGATGCTCACCCGCCAGCCGAAGTCCGAGAAGGACACGTCCAAGGATTGATTTTCGATATCGTACGCTCCCTTCCGGGAGGGGCCGTCAGTTTCCCTTCGTTCTCTTATGAGACGGCGGGTAAAACCGAGGGTTTCCCGGGATCCGGTTGAATCGCCGCGCTTGAGTGGGCGATGAATCGCTGAGCGCGATCCGACGGCGTGCAGACGGTGCGACGGTAGTGGTTGGCGGCTCGACCGGTCGTCGCAGACGGGCGGGCGTCGTTTCGATCGTGTTGCGGGAGTGCCGAACATGTCCGCACTGGTCAATGATCTGCTGGCGATGCTTCGTTCCTGGAATCCGGCGGCGGGTTTCCCCCTGATCGTGGTGGGGGTGGCCTTGATGCTGTTCGGGTACCGGTTGTGGCGATTGTGCGTGATTCTGGCCTACGGCGCGGTGGGCGTGGCGGTGATGCTCTACGGCGTGGGGTTGCAGGAAAGCCACTGGGTGTACGCGCTGGCGGGCGGGTGCTTGCTGGGGCTGCTGAGCAGTTGGTGGATCGACATTTCGCTGAGCCTGCTGGGCGGTGTAATCGCGGCCGGGCTGGTGTCCGCCTCCCTCGAACGCTTGGGGATCACCGGAATGGCGGTGTGGTTCATAGCGGGCGCGGCCCTGCTCGGCGGGACGGCGTTCGCCTACCTGAACCGGACGCACCTGGTGGCGGTGGTGACGGCCGCGCTGGGCGCGTGCGTGTTCCTGGGCGGGGCGTACATGTGGTTCTGCGCCCTGCGGGAGAGTTCGGCCTTCGTGCGTTCGCTCACGCCGGATACGCCCTATACGCTACCGTTCCTGCTGCTGACGACGACGGTGGTCAGCGCTTTCTATCAGAGCGCCGAGATCCACCGGCAAAACGGGACGACGGTGTAGCGCATTTCGCGGACCAGTGGACCGGGCATATGCCCGTCGGATGCGAAGGCGGTGCGGCGGCGTCGCGCGGGCAAGAGCATTTCTCGAAACTGTGGTCCGGTCTCTTTTGCGCTTAATGCGGATGGCGGCCCGCTGCATCGCGCAGGCTTCAAGGCGGCGGCTCGGAACACGAAAACGAGAAACGCTCTATGGGTTTTCCGTCTCGTTTCGCGGGATGCGGTCGCTTTCCTCGGGTTGTTCCTTGTATCGTCCGCGTTGCCGAAGGGCCTCGCGGAGGATGTATTCGATCTGCGCGTTGAGGCTGCGGAGGTCGTCCTTGGCCCAGCGCTGAAGGGCCTCCAGCAGGTCGGGCGGCAGTCGAAGCAGATACGATTTTCGTGGTGCCATCCTCGTGTCACTTCCTCAGGAGCCCCGGGCGACGGACCGGGCACGTCGGGGGCGCTCCCGCCCGCTCCGGCGAGCCATCCGCCGCCGGAGGCGGTCGAGGCCGGCTCAGGCGTAGAGCGTTCCCGTGTTGATCACCGGCTGGGCGTGCGCCTGTCCGCAGAGGACGACCATCAGGTTGGAGATCATGGTCGCTTTGCGTTCCTCGTCGAGCTGGACGGTGCGGTGCTTGTCGAGCATGTTCAGGGCCATCTCCACCATGCCGACGGCGCCTTCGACGATGCGGGCGCGGGCGGCGACGATGGCTTCCGCCTGCTGCCGCTGGAGCATGGCGCCGGCGATCTCCGGGGCGTAGGCGAGGTGGGCGATGCGCGCCTCCTCCACC
>CAZNQN010000327.1:0-2695 GCA_964574925.1 uncultured Phycisphaeraceae bacterium
CAAAGGTTGCTGCACGACGCGGTGGAAGAAGCCCGACGGCGGTTGAACGGTTTGGATTCGGTGGAAGCGGTACGATCGGCGGGTCGCCCCGTCGTCACCCTGTCCGAACCGATGGAAGCGCGGCTCGTCCGTCTCGAACAGTGGATGGCCGAACACGTCTACCGGCACGAGACGATCGCCCGCATGGACGCCGAGGGACAGAGGATGATCCGCGCCCTGTTCGCCGCGTACCTTCGCGATCCGCGGTTGATGCCCGAACGGTTCGCTCGTCGCATCGACGTGCAGGGCATCCACCGGGTCGTCTGCGACTACATCGCCGGCATGACGGACCGCTTCTGCCGGGACGCCTTCCGTCGCTGCTGCGGCCGTCCGGACGCCGCAGACGGTTGATCCTTCCTGCGCATCCTCGGACACTGGAGTATGATCTGAAACGGTGGCCCGATCCGTTCCCTGTTGGATGGGGGCGGAGGACCTTGGCGTCGCGCGGGCTTTACGCCCGCGGCTCGGACACGAAAAAGACACTCGCGAACATGGTGACGATCGAGGACATCATCGTCGAGCCGCCCGCGGAGGGCGAGATCGTCGATCCGATGGCGTGGTTCGACTCGCCGGGGCCGTTCGAACTCGAAATCGGCTGCGGCAAGGGCGGGTTCCTCCTGCACCGCGCCCGGACCCGACCGGAGGTGCGACTGCTCGGCATCGAATGGGCCAACAAGTATTTCCGCTACTGCGCGGATCGGATGGCTCGCTGGGGATTGACCCACGTGCGCGTGATGCGCACCGACGCCCGCCATTTCGTCATGCACCACCTGCCGCCCGCGTGCGTCTCCGTGCTGCACGTCTATCACCCGGATCCGTGGCCCAAGAAGCGGCATCACAAACGGCGGTTGTTCCAGCCGGCATTCGTCGAGGCGGGCGTGCGCGTCCTCGCCCCGGGCGGGATCTGGCGGGTGCAGTCCGACCACGAGGAATACTTCGGTATCATCCGCGACCTGCTCGACGCCCGGCCGGAACTGACGCCCGTTCCCTTCGAAGACCTCGGCGGCGACGAGGAGTGGCGGGGCACCAACTTCGAGATCAAATACGCGCGGGAAGGACGGAGGATCCGCAAGCTCGCCTACCGGCGGGCGTAAGCCACAGGCTCCTCGATTCAGGATCGAGCTGTTCCGATACGGACAACCGCCCCGGATTCCGATCAGCGCGGGGCGCCGATGCGCCGGCGGATGTCATCCACGATGCGGACGGCCTGGGCACGGAGGCGGGCCTTTTCCGCGATCAGCGCGTCGCGCGAGGGATGACCGCCGAACAGTTGCACGTGGAAGCGCAGGGCGTTGGATGTCCCCGACGGACGGATGGTCATGTGCGAGCGGCGATCCGCGTCGAAGTAGAAGCGGAACCCTTCGTCCGGGAAGCCGTCCCAGTTGACCGCGTCGTATTTGCCCGTGCGGTAGACGACGGCACCGACGACCTTCAGCCCGCCGAGGGTGACGTCCCCCTTGCCGGCCTGTTCCAGCAGCACCTCCGCGCGGGTGAGGATGTCGCGCTTCTTGGTGTACCCGGCCAGCCCCTCGTATTCCCCATCGATCGGGTCCGGCTCGTAATGGGTGACGTACAGACCGATCTGCGGATCGAGGAACAGCTTCTCGTCGAGCAGGTCGAGCAGGTGGACCCCCTGCTCCTTGGCGTACTGGGCGAGCTCGGCCACCAGAACGGCCGCAAAGGTGCCGTCCTTGTCCCGCACGTGCCCGCCAACGCCCAGCGAGCGCTCGTCGGGCGGAACGTCGCCGAGGATGGAAAAGCCGTTGCTCTGTTCGAGGGCGGCGACGTTGATCGTGCGGCGTAGATCGTCCATCGCCTCCCAGGAATGGATCGTTCGATTGCAGCGGGCATCGTCGGGACGACGGCGTCCCTCGTCGTAGGTGGGCAACCGACCGTCTTCGGTGATGCCGTCGGTGTCCTTGCCCCGGCTCAGGTCCCAGACCGCCCGCGTGCCGGCGGCGAGCTGGGCAAAGCCCACCCAGGTCCGCAACACGCCCAGGCCGTACTTGCCCGCCAGCCGCGCCAGCAGATCGGTCGTCGTATGCGAGAGGGTGATGAACTTGCGCTCCGCGTCGCGGACGCGCCCGTAGCGCTCCACCTCTCCCTGGAGGCGGTACCAGAGGATCAGCGACCAGACGTCATCGGCGGAGAGAAGCGTATAGTCCCGCGGCTCGCCGGTGCCCGGATGGGGGTACGCCGGTCGCTGCCGCTCGGGAACCTTCACGATCACACCGCAGCGGTCGGCGTCGGGATCGGTGCCGATGATGACGTCCACCTCGTCCCAGGCGTCGGGATATTCCTCCTTAAAGGCGGCGACGGCGATGTCGGCCGCCCGCCAGTCGCCCGGATCGGGCTGCTGCTCCTTTCCCGGGTCGCTGCAAAAGGCCGGGAACATCCCGTCCAGCGGATCAAGCTTCATGATCCGCCGCACGTGGCGAAACCCCACCTCGTCCAGCAGGCGGGGGACGGCCTTGCGCCCCGATCCGTTGAACGCGGAGTAGCCGATCGAAAGGGGCTTGCTCGCGCGGCGGATGCCCTCCGGATCGAACAGGAACGTCTTGACGTGTTCGGCGTGCAGCGTGGGCAGGTCGATGATGCATGCCTCCCGCCCGGCGTAATGACCCGGCTCGACGTCGGGCAGCGGATCGGCAAGCGG
>CAZNQN010000327.1:2705-3525 GCA_964574925.1 uncultured Phycisphaeraceae bacterium
CGGGCACCGTCTTCGGCGAAACGGGTTTCACCCCGCCAAGGAACCACAACGTCCCCGGCGCGGCGCGGTCCAGCGGCAGCGTCCGGATGTCCTGGAACGTGGTCGTCTTGATGAAGTTCTCGTAGAGGTCGGCGCGTTCGGCCGGGTCGAACTGCGAGCCGTTCCAGCAGGACAGCTTGTAGCCGTTGTAGCGGAAATCGTTGTGGCTGGCGGAGATGAAGACGCCCATGTCGGCCTTGAGCGTCGGCACCGCGTAGGTGACGCTCGGATACATGCACGCCTCGTCGAACAGCAGCACCGTGTAGTCGTAGGCGAGAAACAACGTGGCGATCAAACGGGCGAAGTCCTGCCCGCGCACGCGGCTGTCGAAGCCGATGACGATCGTCTCCAGCGGGGGCTTGCGCTGCCGACCGTAACGGGCGACGCCGGCCGAGGTCAGCAGGTACACGACGTCGTTGATCGTGTTGGGGCCCTTGACGATCGGCGCGTGGATGCCCTCCTCCTTGAGGCGGAGGATCACGTCGCGGGTCGGGCCCATCTTCTCGCGGATGCCGCCGGTGCCGAAGGCCACCTCGCGCGAAAAGGCGTTGGTGAGCGTCTCCCACTGCCCCTCACGAATGGCGTTCCGCAATCCTTCCCGCAGATGGGGGGAGATGCGGTCCAGTTCCTCGGCGAGCAGCCACTTGCGGAGGTTGGGGATCGTGTTGCGGACCGCGTCCTCGTAATAGGTACCGGCGATGCGCCCCGCGTCCCGCTCCCGCGAAAGGTACGCCAGGATTTCCTTTTCCGCTTGTTCGAGCAGTCGATGATCGTCCATGGT
>CAZNQN010000328.1:0-3514 GCA_964574925.1 uncultured Phycisphaeraceae bacterium
CCGCCGATCAGCGCCAGCATCTCCCCTTCCCTCCCGTCGGCGAAGGTCGCCCGGATCGGTCCGATGCAATCTCCGTTGACGAACACCCGCCAGCGCTCGACGCTCCCCTTTCGCCGCTCCAATTGATCGCGGTGCACGTTGGTCACCAGCGTCCCGAAGCGGTCCACGTGCAGCACCCGCCCCTCCAGGACGCCACCCCGCTCCTCGGCCCGCCACGGGATCGGCAGCAACTCCACCCGGTCCGCCGGACGACCGAACATGCGCGGCGGGACGCCCGCAGCCAGGTGGGCGGCCGCCGGCGCCATCATGTCCCGACCGTGAAACGTGCTCGACAGATCCGCCAGGAACAACTCGCGGTTCTCGACCCAGTACATCGCTTCCGTCCGGAAGGAGCGGTGCACAAAGGTGATCAACCCGTTGTCGGGGGCGATGACGTACCGCCCCTCATATCGTCCCAGCAGGATCGGCCGCATCGTCCCCACCCCGGGATCCACCACCACCAGATGAATCGTCTCCGGCGGGAACCAGTTCCACACCTGCCGCAGGACGAACGCGCCGTGCTGGACGTCGAACGGCTCGATCTCCTGCGTGACGTCCACGATCCGCACCTGCGGCGCCAGGGTCAGGATCACGCCTTTCAGGGCGGCCGCATATCCGTCGCGCAGACCGTAATCGGTGATCAGCGTGATGATCGGCGGTGCGGAAGTTTGTCCACGCGGCACAGGCAAAGGATCGAGTCCCTTACTTCTTTCTTCCTCTCCAGCGTCTATTCTTGCGTCCATCACAAGCCGATCCGCCGCGAACCTCTGGGCGGCGAGCCGGCATCCCGACCTCCGCGCCGCATGATGAAAGGGCACCGCCCCCCGGTCAATGAAGCGGTCGCTTCTCTCCGGTCCCACGATTCGGCGACGTCTCGCTCTCGCGTTGCGAGCCGCGGGCTTGAAGCCTGCGCGATGCGGCGGGACGCCATCCGCGTCGAACGGAGAAGGATTCGATCCACAATTTCGGAAAATGCGCTAGAATGCCCCCGCCGGCGGATCGCCGCCGTCCGCGTGAACCGAAACGTGTACGAGAACCGACCCGTCCAATCCGACTGGGAGCGCCGCCGGGCGGAGATGGTGGAGCAGCAGATCCGCCGCCGCGGCGTCACCGATCCCGTCGTCCTCCAGGCCATGCGCGAGGTTCCCCGCGAGCGGTTCGTCCCCGAACCGTTGCGGGAGGAAGCCTGCGACGATCGCGCCCTGCCCATCGGCGAAGAGCAGACGATCAGCCAGCCCTTCATGGTGGCCTACATGACCGAGCACCTCCGCCTCCAGCCGACGCACCGCGTGCTGGAGGTGGGCACCGGTTCGGGGTACCAGACGGCCGTGCTCGCCCGCATCGCCGCCGAAGTCCACACCATCGAGCGGATCCCCGTCCTCAAGGAGCGGGCCGAACGACTACTGCGCGAGCTGGGCGTGGGCAACGTCCGTTTCCATCTCGGCGACGGCAGCCGCGGACTGCCGCACGAAGCTCCATTCGACCGCATCCTCGTCACCGCCGCCGCCCCCCGCGTGCCGCCCCCGCTGATCGACCAGCTCGCCGAGAACGGGATTCTCGTTCTTCCCGTCGGCGGGAAGAAAACGCAGACCGTCACCCAGGTCGTCAAGACTCCCGAAGGCGTTCGCCAGGTTCCCCTGCTCAGTTGTCGCTTCGTGCGTCTGATCGGGGATGACGCCTGGCCGGAAGGGGAAGACGCCTCCTCCCCCGACTGACGGGCACACGCCATCGCCTGCGCTTGCTGAAAGTGGTCTTGTCTTCTACCGTGTCGGTCCCGGAGCGGCTCCGGGATGGAATCCATCGAACCTATGGAGCGCACAACATGACACGCCGGTTTCCCGCCCGTCTGCCGTGGATCCTGATGCTGCCGGCGGCGACGGTCTTCGCCCAGACCCATCACCCGGTCGAGAATCCGTCCTCCCCAGGGGCGGAGCCGCTCGAAGCGGAATCCCGTTACCTTTCCAACATCGAGCAACTCACCTTCACGTCGCAGGGGTTCCTCAACGCGGGCGAAGCCTATTTCTCCCCCGACGGCAGGAGCATCATCTTCCAGGCCACCCCGATCGGAAAGGACGAATACCAGATCTACACGCTGGAGCTGGCGACGCGGAAGATCCGCATGGTCAGCACCGGACGGGGCGCCTGCACCTGCGCCTTCTTCCGCCCCGACGGCAAGAAGATCATCTTCGCCTCCAGCCACCTCCGCCCGGAAGGTGTGGTGGACCCGCCCGTCGAGCACGACGGATCCTACAAGTGGAACTTCGATCGCTTCATGGACATCTTCGAGGCCAACCCCGACGGCAGCGGTCTGAAGCGACTCACCACCGCGCCGGGCTACGACGCCGAGGGCGCCTATTCCCCCGACGGACGGTTCATCGTCTTCACGTCCCAGCGGGACGGCGACCTGGAGCTGTACATCATGAACGCCGACGGCTCCAACCAGCGCCGCCTCACCCATGGAAAAGGCTATGACGGCGGGCCCTTCTTCTCCCCCGACGGCAAGACCATCCTCTACCGCGGCGACCGCCGCAACGACGGCAAGATGAACCTCCAGATCCGCATGATCGACCCGGACGGGAAGAACGATCGGGCCCTGACCGACAACGAACTGTTCAACTGGTGCCCCTTCTGGCATCCGCGCGGAGACGCCTTCATCTTCACCCAGGTGGACCACGAAGCCTGGGCCAAGGGGAAAAAACCGAACTACGACCTGTTCATGATGGACAGGAAGGGAAAAAAGATGGTGCGCATCACCTTCGATCCCGCCTTCGACGGTCTGCCCGCCTTCAGCCCCGACGGGAAGAAGCTGATGTGGACGAGCATGCGCGGCGGGCTCGATGAACCGCAGATCTTCATCGCCGACTTCCGCCTGCCCCGCGCGTTCCGCTGAACCGTCCCCGCCGGACCGAAGCCGCCAAGACCCGCAAGGAGCAAAACGCACACGAACACAAGGACGGTCCCATGAACGAGCGAGTCCTCATCCGACCGGCCAGGGCGGACGACTACGACGCGATCGTCCGTTGCTGGGAGGAAAGCGGACTGTCGGTCCGCCTCCGGGGACGGGACGCGCGGGACGCTTTCCTCGCCCAGCTCGAAGCCTTTCCCACGCTCTACCTGGTGGCGGAAGAAGCCGGCCGCATCGTCGGCACCATCCTCGGCACGCACGATCGCCGCAAGGGGTGGATCAACCGCCTGGCCGTCATCCCCTCCCACCGGCGGCGGAGGATCGCCGCCCGACTGGTGGCGGCGTGCGAAGAAGCCCTGAGAGCCGAGGGCATCGGCATCGTCTCCGCCCTGGTGGAAACGGACAACCACGCCTCGGCGGCCCTGTTCCGCCGGCTGGATTATCGCACGGACGTGGAGGTGATCTATTTCCGCAAACTCTTCCGGCCGGAGGTTTGAAAAAGCGACCGTTTACACGCCGACGAAAAGACGATAGAATAAACGGTTTGAATTCGATGAGTTTCGCAACCTC